>JAPPDN010000799.1 GCA_028824575.1 Candidatus Poribacteria bacterium
CTACGAGTTTTCCGGGTGTGGAAGCCTTTGAAGATCCAATTAAACGCGTCTATCCATGGACGCAAACGTATTCATCTGAGCAATACATCAAGCTCCTCAGCACCTATTCGGATCATATCGCATTACCGGACGAGAATAGAAATCTGCTGTTTGAAGGGATTGTTAATCTTATTGAGACGAGGTACAACGGGCAAGTAACCAAACATTATGAAGCCGTTCTTGACTTTCGGGAGACAGAATGAAAATCACAAAGATTGAGACATTCCAGATTGAGACCCCGCGTTATTACGGTCACATATCAGGGCATGTTATCGTCAAAGTCCATGTAGACGACGGTCCCGTCGGGTTAGGCGAAGCCTCGGACAGCAAGGCTGACGACTTAGGCGCAGTGACCAAACGCTACAACGATTTACTTATCGGACGTGATGCCACCCGTATCACAGAGATTAACGAATTCCTACGGACGCAGAATTTTGGTAGCACAGTTAGCAATCCACACCTCGCTTCCGCCATTGATCTCGCACTTTATGATTTGAACGGCAAGGTACAGGGCGTACCCGCTTACCAAATGCTCGGCGGCAAAATGCGAGACAGCGTCTATTGCTGCTATCCAATCTTCGGATGGCAGGTAAGAGAGGATTTTGAGAAGACCGCGGACTATCTGCAACGATTGATAGATCTCGGGCACCATCTTTTCCGTTATTACATATCCGGTGATAGTGCCTTGGATGATAGGTTCCTGACTGAAATGAAGTCGAGATTTGGCGAGCAGATCAAACTCAAACAACTCGACTGTTCTGGTCGATTCAACGACTCGGAGACAGCACTGCGTTACGCCGATGTCCTGCGGCATCACGCGCCCTACCATTTTGAACAGCCCTCACGAGACCTACAAGTGTGTGCAGAGTTCACCAAACGTATGGATCTGCCTGTGAGTCTACACATCGGTAGTTTAGCGTATGGGTATGAAGCAGCCGAACGCGGTGCTTGTACTGTCTTCAATGTAGCGTGTGTAGCCGGAGGGCCGACCCATATCCGTCGCTTGTTTGCGTTGGCGGAAGCGGCTGGCATCGAATGTCTGATCGGCACGGATCAGGAATCGACGCTTGGGACAGCCGCGCAAATCCATGTTGGTGTTTCAATGCCGAACCTCTCCCTACCCTGCGATCCAATGGGACCCGTCCTCTATACGGCATCACCAGCGCAGGAACGCATCCGAGCAGAAGCCAGCCATCTCTATCCACCCGAAGGACCCGGACTCGGTGTCGAATTGGATGTAGATAAACTGAGGGCGTTGACGGTAGCCTCCGCATAAGATTCCAATTTTGAATTTGACAACTATCCCCTGTTATGATAGGCTGCGGCATTAAAAGGGGAATTGATCCCTAATGTCTAAAAAAGGAGAGAGATTATGTTTGTTATCATTGCACCTATTCAGATTAAAGAAGGTCATAGAGATGCGTTCATTGAAGCTATGATAGACGATGCAAAAGGTTCCGTTGCGGATGAACCCGGCTGTCTGAGATTTGATATAATTCAAGACGGTGCCGATCCGAATCGGATATGGCTTTATGAAGTCTATACAGACGAGGCAGCGTTCCAAGAGCATCTGAAAGCCCCACACTTCATTAAGTGGCGGGATACCGTCAAAGACTGGTTCGCTGAGAGCGATTTTAAAGGCGCAGGCGGCGGAAGTTCCAACATCTACCCACCAGACGACGCTTGGAAGTAAGTCAGTTTTGATAGTTAATGCGCTATCCATAGTTTCACCATCCGTGCAGCGTATTGTTGCGGGGAAGAAGGTCGTCGAAATACGACGGTGGCTGCCGCCAGAAATCCCATTTCTCGATCTCGTTCTTGTTGAGAATGAGATTTACTTGACTGAGGAAGGACAGGAAGACCCCAACGGGCTGGCACGGGCAATCGCCGACATTACCGGCGTTCACGAATGGACACGTGAAGAAGCCGAATCGCAAGGGATAGATTGGATCCCTAACTACGTCTGTTGGGAACTGTCAAATGTGCGGCACATCGTGCCGCCCATCCCCTGTGTCGCACGACGGAAAATTTACAAAATCGACATTGACGCTCGCTTACCTATTGGTTGTTGACATCGATCTAATTGTTAAAGGGTCAATTGGGGTCCGATAGGAGAGTTGATTGACATGATGCAATTCACTGACGCACTTGTTAACTCTTATGAAAAGTACGCGCATGAAAGAGCCTCTCACTCTCCTGACGAATTCAAGGTTCGGGAACGGTCAGAGTTTCTCAAATTCTTGAACGCTGAGGAACGAGAGACACTCCTTGAAATCGGGTGCGGTCCCGGTCAGGATGCCCAGTTTTTTCAATCTCAAGGATTCCAAGTTTTAGCGGTGGACAATACACCAGCGATGGTGAAACTCACGGCAAAAAAGGGTGTTTCTGCGCAAGTCTGGGATTGTTACGATCTTGATCAAATTGGCAAGCATTTTGATGCAGTGTATACCATGAATTGTCTCCTACACATACCGAAGCAAGATATTGATCATATTTTGCATCTAATCTCAAGGCGACTCAACGACAGTGGCTTGATGTATCTCGGCCTATGGGGGGACGAGGACTTTGAGGGCATCTTGGAACAAGATAGGTATGAGCCGAAGCGGTTCTTCTCTTTCTGGAAGGCAGAGGCACTTCTTGAAGTTTTACAACGCTTCTTTAGGTTGGAATACTACCGAAGATTAGAGCCTCATGAGGGTAGGATATTCAATTCTTTTATTCTCCGTAAATGTGGGAGTTCACAATGAGACGAACAGTTATTTATATTCTGAGCGCGGTATTCATTTTCATATTTCCCTTTGTGAGCAATGCAATTGAGGACGATGCAATGGTCCTTTACTACTCGTTCGATGCCGGAAAGGGAAAAGAGGTCGAAGACCTGAGCGGCAAGGGGAATCACGGCACGCTCGAAGCCAATGCCAAATGGGAGAAGAACGGAAAGATCAATTCGGGGGTGTTTTTTGATGAACAGATTCAGAAGGGTGTCGTCGCCGCGCCAGCGTCCGATAGTCTGGCGATTACCAAGAATTTGACGATGGAGGTGTGGGTATATCCAGAGAGCGTCGGCGATTATCGCAATGTCCGTGGGCAGGCAGGACCCCACACGTATTATCTGAGTATCCATCAAGCTAGACCGTCCGTGTGGATGGGATGCCCCGGTGCTGGGGGACGCACATGGAACAGCACAAAAAAC
>JAPPDN010000743.1 GCA_028824575.1 Candidatus Poribacteria bacterium
GCCGCCCCCGCGTCTTTCGCCAAGTTGTGCGTCCACCGTAACGCCGAACGGATACCCTCTGCAATTTCCGCCTCACTGAGCAGCACCATGTCGTGGATGCCTTTTTTGATAATGGAAAACGGTATTGAGAAGGGCACACGCGTCGCGAGTCCATCTGCGATTGTATCGCAAGAATCCGTCTCCATACGCTGCCCTGCTTGCCATGAGCGATAGATAGCGGGGGCATTTTCCGCTTGTACACCGATGACCTTGACCTTCGGATTGATCGCCTTCGCAACGGTAATAGCACCACAAGAACCGCTTCCACCACCGATCGGCACGATAATCGCGTCCACATTCGGTAGACTTTCAAAAATCTCAAGCGAATAGGTACCGACACCGTGGAAGAGTGCTGGTTCCATGCAAGGGTGAACATAGTAAAGTCCACGTTCAACTTGGAGTTTTTCACACAACACAAGTGCCTCGTCAAAATCGGCACCATGTTCAATCAGTTCTGCCCCGAACGCTTGCATCGCACTATTCTTTTCGGGGTTATTCCCATGTGGTACAACGACGGTAGTCTTGACACCCAACTGTGCTGATGCATAAGCGATAGACTGTCCATGATTTCCACGCGTCGCTGTAATTACGCCCTTTTCGCGTTGGGTTTGTGGCAGATGGTGCATGAAATTCAGACCACCACGTACTTTAAAGCTGCCTGTAGGGTTATGGTTTTCGTGTTTGATGTATGCTTGAAATCCAAGTCGCTCGGACAATTCTGGGTAGTGAGTCAGTGGTGTAGATTTTAAATACCGCGCCACGACCTGTCTCGCGGCAATGATGTCTTGAAATTTAATAGTTCCCATTTTATTCCTTTATTTAGCAGGTGTCTGCCACGGTATCGCAGTTCTGACAACCAGAAACAGACAACTGAATATTCTAAATTGTATCTTGCAAACGCAAAAAATCCATGCTAATATGATAACATATCTCAACGGACATATCCAAAATTAATCGTATAGAAAGGGAAATCTATGGCACCAGAATGGCATTCCACACAATTAGAAATCGACGAAACCGAGGATCTCATTGAAACCTGCTATGAGAGCGGATGGACGGATGGGCTCCCCGTCGTTCCACCGACCCCTGAACGCGTTGAACGTATGCTCAGCGGAACAGACCGGGATCCAGATGAACTTATCGCTGCCGTCCCACCGAAATGGGGCAGGGCCACAGTCGAAAAGGTCGCAATTAACGCTGTCATGGCAGGATGTAAACCAGCATACCTACCGCTTATCCTCACCGCTGTTGAGGCGATGATTTCCGAGCAGTTCAACCTCCACGGTGTCCAAGTTACAACATCCCATGTTGGACCGATGCTCGTTGTGAACGGCCCCATCCGAAAGCAGTTAGAAGTCAACGATGGGTTCAACCTCTTCGGTCAAGGGTGGCGGGCAAACGCAACCATCGGGCGCGCGTTGCGTCTCATTTGTACAAATATCGGCGGCGCGTTGCCCGGTGAACTCGATCGTGCAGCGTTTGGACATGCAGGAAAATACACGTGCTGCATCGCTGAAAAAGAGGAGGCAAGTCCTTGGAGTGCTATGCATGTTGACCGTGGATTCCGAGCCGACGACAGCACTGTCACGGTTTTCGCCGCCGCGGGTCCGCAAACTGTCAACGACCACGGGAGCAATACCGCTGAAGGTATCCTCAACACAATTTCCGAGAACATCGCTGCCCCCGGCAACAGCAGCGGCGAAACGCTCCTCGTCATCGGTGTTGAGCACGCAAAGACAATTTCCGAGGACGGCTTCAGCAAAGCTGACATCCGTCGCTATATCGCCGACACGACCCAACGATACTCGGAAGAAGATCTGCTAATCATAGTGGCCGGTGGACCGGCAGGTCGGTGGAGCATCGTTGTTCCGGGTTGGGGTTCACCGAGTTCACGTGCCGTTACGTTGACGGTATAGATACCGGAAAAATCGGAATCGAAACCCCAAAATTCAGAGGGAATTTTTCGCTGAAAATATTTTTGCAAATCGGCAAAAAATGTGGTATCCTTTTTAAGGTAAGAGAATAAGAAACTGAAATCTGTTTTTTAACGTTATACTAAAGGAATAGATGCGATGGACGCGAGAACGCTGTCTTTACCCATTAGCACATTAGACTACAAACAATCTGCTGCCGTACCCATTGGATCCCCTGTCTCTATCGTCATTGATATGATGCAGGAGAGTGGACGCGGGTGTGTTCTCGTCGTTGATGAGGATGAACAATTGGTCGGAATCATCACCGAACGGGACTTGCTGCAGCATGTGAGCGGGCAGCGCGCCGCGCCTACGGAATTTAAGGTTGAACAGGTAATGACACCAGAACCAGAAACCCTTCGCGCCAGTGACCCGATTGCCTTCGCGTTAAATCTGATGCACCTCGGGCATTTCCGGCACTTACCGCTTTGCGTTTGGGATGATCAAGGCGAAGCATATCCCATCGGCATAATTTCGACCCGTGATATTCTCGAACATATCGCTATATTTATAGAACATCAGGATTAGGAGGCGTAACCGTGCTATATGACTTGGCAATTGATGAAGAATTAGAGCAGATGGATGAAGACGCTGCGTTAAAAGCATGGAGTACGCAAGAAATTCAGATTTCGCTAAAAGATCTGATGCGTCCTATTATCACTATTGACATCAACAGTAGCACAAACGAGGCAATTGATCTGCTCTTAGCAAACAAGATTGGTGCAGCACCGGTCATCGAAAATGGCACGCTCCGCGGGATTTTTAGCGAGCGAGACGTGCTCAACAAAATCCTTAACAAGCAGGTTGGAGATCTGGATGTCATCAGTGTTGAAGAATTCATGATAGCAGATCCAGAGACAGCGCGACCGGAAGATTCCCTAAACACGGCTATTCTCTATATGGCGCGAGGTGGCTACCGACATGTCCCGATTGTCGATACTGAGAATCGTCCCGTCGGCATGGTGTCCATTCGTGATGTAATCTCCTATCTTATAGAGGAATTTCCGCAAGAAGTTTTAACGCTACCTCCGAGGCCCGTCCGCGATGCCTTCAAAGCCCGTGAGGGGGCGTAAATGTTTTAGAACCTCACATCGTATAGGCGCGCCGCCTAAGCGCGCACATATCAGAGAAAAAAGGAAACAATTGTGATGCGCAAGCCAGTAGAGCAAATCGAGGAAGCGACAATCCTATTTGCTGGCGACTCCGGCGATGGGTCGC
>JAPPDN010000777.1 GCA_028824575.1 Candidatus Poribacteria bacterium
AATCTCTAAGAAGATTAATACCGCCTTGAGTGCCTTCTCAGCAGATTGTTGTGCGTACCAACAAGATTGACGAGGCGGCAAGTGTGGTTGCTCTAAAAGGGTTTCAGCCGTTATCAAGTCTTCTTCGGCATAACGCAGCCAGCGGGCGGTGTCTGCGAGTCGGTCAGTTATTTGCATAAAGAACGTGTCCTTCTTGTTGGGCATAACGCAGCACCGATCCGATTCGCTTGCGGTGACGTTCAAGTTCTTCGGTCGTTGAGACAAGGATGTCCTTCGCCACAGGCAAATCCGCTAAAGCGACTCGGATGTCAATGGCAATTTTCCGTTTATCTGTGAGTTCTGCGAAAACCACGAGCAGATCTATGTCGCTATCTCGGTCCGCGTCCCCTCTTGCCTGTGAACCGAAGAGGATAATCTGTAGCGGGTCAAACTCACGCACAATGCGCTCTGTCATGATTGAGATAAATTCGTTATCCATTGCCCGCTCCTTTTATCCTTAAGGACAGTTCTTACGTAAGTTGAATAGGTTAACATCATCCAAAAAAGCGTTCATAATCATCATGATGTCCTACCCAGAACCATGTTACCATATCCTCATTTAAGACACCAACTGCACGATAGCCGCGAGTGATCCTTACCGACCAAATGCTTTCCTTGCTATTAATACATTTGAAATGCAAAGAATTATGAAACGGGTTGGAAATCCATAACTGATAAGCCTTCCTGGCTTGATTCTTAAGCGTTTCGTCAAGGGTTTGATAAGCTGTCCAAAACGAAGGTAATGTTACAGACTTCATAGCCGATCCAAATCCATCGGTTCTGATTTTCCTTCAGCAATTTCCTGTTTGGCACGACGAGCAGCTGCCATAAGTTGTTCTTGCGTTCTGTTGAAGGATGCCTCCCAACGAAGTTCGTCCTCTAAGTCCGCAATGTACTCACGCAGATGATCTACAATCTGATTTTGCAACCCCTCGGGCAGTGTTTCCATCATTCGGGTCATCGTGGTAATAGCATTAGAAGCCATCGTTAGATCCTCCCAATCTTAGTTGAGGTATGGGTTGACAACCTCACGCTCCAGTGCCAAGCCTTCCCATTCGTCGTCGCCGGGTCCGTCGTAGATGAGCGTATGGGGTCCAGCAAAACCGGCTTTTTGGGTGAGTTCGAGGCATTGCACGTAATCTGCCTTGTCCATTTCGCGGGGTGCAGCGAAATGCGCTTTGGTATGACACGATTCTGCCCGTGAAGCGATCGCGGCGAGATCTTCATATTTTGTATCGCCGCGCCAGTTGCCGAAGTCGAGGCACAATCCGACCTTACCGTCTAATCCGTCTAAGATAGTGATGACGTTTTCGGGGGTAGAGAAGATGGCGAACCAGTTTTCGCTCATCAAGCGGATGCCTGCGGTATCTGCGCGTTCGGTGAGTTGCGAGAGGACATCTCGACTCTGAGCCATGGTCTCCGCTGATGGATCTGCCTTCCCACCGATGACGCGTGCGCACTTCGCACCGAGTTCGCCAGCAATGTCAATCCACTTTTCTATCCAAGCGATGTCGCGTGCTGCTTCAGATGGGTGCGTGATGTCGCCATCGTCAATAAGTAAGGAGAAGAGTTCGACATCGGCATCTGTGAGTGCGGCGCGGAGTTCGGAGAGATAAGACTGTTCAACAGAGGGCAGATGGAAATGGCAAATCTCCAAAGTCCGAATGCCGAATTCGGCAATGTGTGCGGGTAATTCCAAGAGTGAAATAGGTCCGTTATTGTGGGTTTCGGTCGGAATCTGCATGCCGTGTGCGGGGCCGGTGAATCCGGGTTTCCCGAGCTGCCGATGCAAACTCCACGTTGAGACGGAAAGACGAGGCGTTGACATAGTTTTAATTCTCCAAGATTGCGACCCGTAGATCGCTAAAGGTGATGCTCACCGAACAACAGTTTGAAATACATATCTAATCCGGAGGCTGCTTGTTGCTTCTCTATCGGTTGTATCTGAAAATGCTTTTTTAGGAACGGGTGATGTCTGACAGTATCGCGGATGAAACAGGGTTTATATTTTTTGAATAGGTCATCATTTATAAGCACATCACAATTCCCGAAATAGAAAGGGAGTCTATGCAGGTTTCTTTTGAATACATCTACATAAGCATAGTAATCCAATTTTCGTTTGTCAATTACGATTGTATTCGCGCTGTAGCTTTCAACAAAAGTGCGGTTTCTTTTGAGTGCGTTGATGTCTCGCATTGTCCAAAAAAATAGAGAATCATGGTATGTAGGTCGGTTCTTCTTCTTGGGATATTTATCAATGTAACTGGTAATATAATCAAAATCACCGAGACAGAAACCGATTTTACCTGCTGGACGAAAACGAAAAGAACGGATAAAACTGTACGCCATTCCTTGCGTGTTTCTCTCGTAAAGCGCGAGGACAATTGGAAAAGGTGTGTGTTTCGCGGATTCTGGAAACTCCCAACTGCTGATGAGCAGACCGTCTATTAATCTGTAATTTGCAGTGAACTCCTTTAAGAGTCTGAAATTGGTGGGCTTTATTAAATAGGATAACGGATGCAACACACAAATAACGTCAGCTTCGAGTTTATTGTAAGAACGGAGGAACGATATGCCTAAGTCGCGACATGCTATATCTTCATCAATGTCAAAATCAACATCTTTGATATTGTGACGAATAAGAGATGTTTTATCGTTATAGGGTGGATTTCCAACGACTATCAAATCGGATTGCTGAGGGATACCGAATTTTGCTCTTGATACATCGCATAAAGCGTTGGTTTGAAAGAACTGAACTTTATTATTTTTCTTTTTAGCGATGTCGATTGCGGTCTTGTCTATATCACATCCGATCGTGATAGACTGCCCACAATTTTTCAGAAAATCCCCGTATCCACACGCGCTATCAATGATAGTGGTTTGTGAATTGACATAAGCCGCGATCATCTCCCACGCTGTGTTTACAATTTCAGGTGGCGTGTAGTAGCTACCCAAATTCACTCTGCTCTCATACGCTAAATGTGCTTGACTCATTTTTTATTTTATTAAAGGAGTTCTGTCCATTCGTTAATTTAGTGTAAGAAGAGATAGAAACAATAGGGGATTACGTTATGCTGTTAGGCGTTTAGTTTTTATTTGCGTGCCTTATAGCAGTGCCTACGACTACACCAAGTGTAACAAAAAATGCTATAAGCACACCAGCGACGAGTATTTCTCTCCAATCCATTAT
>JAPPDN010000555.1 GCA_028824575.1 Candidatus Poribacteria bacterium
GCACTTTCTCCTGTTGTATAGTCAGCTTTGGATCCCCAGTTTGCCAAATTATCCGAATCCTCTGACTGAAACTTTTACTCGAAAAAAGTATTGTTTAAAATTAACAATTTAGGTAAACTATAGAATCATAATTTACGATATAGAAATCTTTGTCAGCACTTCTCGGAGGTATGAATGGATAAACAGCTTAGCGCGCTATATAGACTTGGCGGGCTCACGGGTATCTTAAGCGGTTTCCTTATGTTAGCGTCAAGTATTTGGTTTATATTTGGTTTATCATCTGTTGTTTCATTCCCATCGACAGAACAATTTGAAAGAATCGGAATTTTTCATGGAATAGGGGTAGCCACACTTATTTTGCTCGTGCCGACGCTATTAGCGAGTTATGGTTTACTCTCTTCAGAAGCACATACCCGAAGTGCTTTAGGCGCGAGTCTCGCCGTCCTGTGGCTTATCATAGAATTAATAGCCCACTGTTCACAAACCGCTCCGATAAATGAACTATCGAAATTAGCAGGCGAAACGGCTCCCACTGAGATAGGCAAATCCTTTTACATACTCTGGTCAGACTGGGGGGAGTCACTCTTTTTGAGCGGTGCACTCTTGTGCGCGTCGCTGCCACTCTGTTGTTGTTCGGCCCTCTATTCATGGGGATATTCAGTGGCTGGCTATCTGTTCTTTATCTCGATAATAGCCTTTCCAATAGGTATTTTCCTAAAGTATAGAGGATACCTACACTATGGGATAGAATTGCACGTGCTAATCCGTGGGATAGCGTTTCTGTTTCTTGGTGGTGTGCTTATACAAGCCCCCCACGATGAAGATGTATAGCGAATCATAAAAGGGTTGCGCAATTAAGGCTATGCCTCGTCTTCATTTAGCAATCTTTCCAGTTCTGCCAAAATATCTTCCTCGTCGCTTTCCGGGTCAGCAGTTTCAGTGTCAAGCGTCTCCAAATCGGACCGAAATTCTATAAGGTTGCTGAGATAGCGTTCTCGTGTTATGTTTTCTGCTTCTCCGTGTTCCTCACGCAGACATTCACCACAGAACTCTCCAATCTGTTGAATGCCTGCGTCAATATGCCGTAACGCTGCATCGTTATCGTTTTCCTGTAAACTCAGTTCGGCGGTGGCGATGCTGTGCATCATGAGCATATAACCTTTATACTGATAACTCTGCCAAGCAATTTCCGCCGGGGCACATTCGCGTGCCAAATTCGTTACGTCAATATTGGCAGCCGTATCACGTTGGACATCTTGCCATCGTTTAATGCCCGCGAATAGAAGGTAGCGCGTATACCGATGGAAAGATTCCTCAAAAAGGATTTCCCATTCGTCTGACTCCAACGCAAACCCCTCCCGCGTCCCGTGTTGTTCTTCATACGTCCGTAATTTTGCGAAAAAATAATCATAATAAGAATCCACACCGTGTGGACGCATACCGTCGGGACGACCAGTCGCATAGATGCGCGAGACAGTGAAGGCATTGGGTTGTACAACGACAACCTCCCTACCGTCTTCAATTTGCAGGATGCTCACCGGACGGTCCGCGTCAAGATTTAGCATCTCAAGAATCCGATCAAAGGTCTGAACCCACCGGGTGTTTCTCTGTATAGAATCGTTCGCCATTTTTTTATCCTTTTTTAATAGTTTTCAGTACGATTTTTTTTCAAAAAATCTTTCAGTTGTCAGTTTGCCTCGCAGTGAGAGTTAAGAGGTGCACTTGATATATAAAGTCTTTTTCTTAACTGACAACCGATAACCGACAACTGGTAACTACTAAAGCATCTGAAAATAATCCTGGAGCGGGGTGACAGTAATATCACCACGCTGTAGCGCATCAATCGCGTTAACGGCTGCGGCTGCGCCGGGTATCGTTGAGAAAATTGGAATATCGTGGGCTATCGCCATTTCACGAATTAAAAGTTCATTGGGGCGATGCAAGTCGCCAGTAGGGGTATTGATAATCAGATCAACCGCATGATTCTTGATATAATCGTGAATCGTCGGTCGCCCTTTACCGATGCTAAAGACGAGTTCCGACTCCATTCCATTACGGAGCAGGACCTTTGCTGTGCCATGTGTAGCGATAAGTTCAAAACCCATATCCGTGAGTTTTTTAGCAATGAAGATGATCGCGCGCTTGTCTTTATTTTTAACACTGATGAAAACCTTGCCACTCAACGGTAAAGTATAACCGCACGCTTTCTGTGCCTTCGCAAAGGCGCGGGAAACATCCGTATCAATTCCCATTACCTCGCCAGTTGATTTCATTTCGGGACCCAAGCGCGTGTTTGAACCCGGGAAGCGGTTGAACGGGAACACCGGCGCCTTGACACTGAAATAGGCGGGTTCTATCTCGCGCGTAAATCCGAGTGCCTCAAGCGTCTTACCCGCCATCACGCGCGCAGCAAGTTTTGCCAACGGTACACCGATCGCTTTACTGACAAAGGGGATGGTACGGGATGCACGTGGATTCACCTCAAGCACAAAAATCTCATCGTTCTTTATCGCATATTGAACATTCATCAAGCCGCGGACGCGCAGTGCTTTCGCCAAGTCGTAGGTGAAGGTTTTGAGCTGTTCAATCTGCTCATCTACCAGGGTATAAGGCGGTAACACGCAGTCGCTGTCGCCGGAATGGATACCGGCTTCCTCAATGTGTTCCATAATACCACCGATGACCGTCCGATTTCCATCGGAGATCGCATCAACGTCAACTTCAATGGCTTCTTCAAGATATTTATCAATAAGTACAGGGTGCTCAGGTGAGGCTTCAACAGCGGAGTTCATGTAGTCGTGCAAAAGTTCTTCGTCGTAAACGATCTGCATGGCACGTCCACCCAAAACATACGACGGTCGCACGATAACAGGATAACCGAGTGCGGCAGCAATAGGCGCAGCCTCCTCACTTGATGTTGCGGTACCGTTAGGCGACTGCATTAAGCCAATATCGTCCAATACGGCTTTAAAGAGTCGTCGATCTTCCGAACGTGCTATATCTTCCGGGCTGGTCCCGATAATCGGCACACCTGCATCTTTGAGCGCAACAGCAAGATTCAGCGGTGTTTGTCCGCCAAACTGAACAATGACCCCGATCGGCTTCTCTTTATGATAGATATTCAAGACATCTTCACGCGTTAACGGTTCAAAATAGAGGCGATCAGAGGTGTCGTAATCGGTGCTAACGGTTTCAGGGTTGCTGTTCACCATGATGGTTTCATA
>JAPPDN010000737.1 GCA_028824575.1 Candidatus Poribacteria bacterium
CGTGTCCGTGTGGTAGCGGTCGGAAGTATAAGCAGTGTTGTCTGAACAAGAAGTAATCCAAGCAACCCGGTAGGTGCGGTTTCTAACCGCACCGAGGTTAAAAGGCATCCCATTGTCAAAAAATGTGATAGTTATTGCCGGTCCAAACGGGTCCGGCAAAACGACTTTTGCAGCTGAATATCTCCGCAATTCAGAGGTCTCTGTATATATCGGTGCCGATGCAATCGCCGAAAGATTGGTATCCCGTCCAGAGGAGATGGCCAGCGTCAAAATTCAAGCTGGACGACTCTTCATAAGAGAGATCCACGCGCTGATTGAAGCGGGGACAGATTTTATTGTAGAGGTAACGCTTGCTGGAAAAGGATTTGTAAGAACTATTTCTCAACTAAAACGTGCTGGCTATACGATCACCATCGTCTTTATTTTTCTTAAATCCCCTGAAACAAGCGTTGCTCGTGTGCGGAATCGTGTGCAGGCAGGTGGACACCATGTACCAACGGAAGATGTCGTGCGTCGGTTTTATCGGAGCAAGTATAACTTTTGGCATATCTATAGAAACCTCGTGGATAGGTGGAGTTTGGTTTACAATTCTGGGGAACATCCCCAGGAAGTTGCCTTTGGTGAGGGTGACCAACTCACGGTAATACATAGAAATGGCTTTGAGTTATTTATACGAGACATTAACAATGGAGGTGTATAATGCGTCAAGACAAATTAAGCCCTGAAACCTATGAATGGGCGCATGAAATGCTGCGGATTGCCAATCAAGCTGCGAGAAGAGCACAGGAAGAAAACCGTAAAAAGGGAATTCCAAACGTCTATGATTTTAACGGACATCTCTACTATGAACTCCCTAATGGTGAACTAACGAAAGAAGATCCGTATCCGTTATCAAAAGAAGAGGAAACGTAGAATTAATGTGTTGTGAAGCAGGAAAAAAGCATTTGTCTGTCTAATGCCCTTAAAAATTTTTACCTATAAGAGAACACAATGAAAAGACCTCATTTAATTCTTTGTATGCTCACGCTCTGGGCACTATTTTTTTCAATTTTTTTATCCATACAGGCACAAGAGGTTAACATCCCTGAACCTGTTCCGCCATCAGCTGCCGTTCGCGAAGCCTTTGACCTCGACCCGTTTTATCAACAGTGGATTGACGTAAGAGGCTTTCCTGTGCTGGCATCGGCAAAGGTGAATCCTTATGCCGTAAAGGAAGCTGCATACCTCATCCATAAGATGATCGGTCATCGTTTGGATATACTCCAAACCTTCACCCAAAACAGGGAACGTTTTTCTATAATCGGATACAACGAAACAACAACACAGATTCCCGAATATAGTTACCTCCAGCCCAATTTTTATGTCGATATCCGTACACGGGGTTTAGGATCTGCGGAGCCAAATCTTACCACAAGCACCAGCGAGGAAAATCTATTGCAATATCCGGGGGACCCTTACTTAGGTTTTAGTGTGTTGTTTCATGAGTTAGCGCACGCCGTTCACGAAAGGGGACTGAATCAGATTGATCCCGGATTTGATGAGCACCTCAGGATTACTTACAAGGCGGCAATGACGAAAGGGTTGTGGAAAGATACCTATGCTGCTGTAAATCACAAAGAGTATTGGGCGGAGGGATCAGAAGCCTGGTTTAATCCTGAGACAACCGCCAGTTTCGATCGTTTCGGCGATACGCGGGAAGACTTGAAAGCGTACGACCCAGAACTCGCTGCACTGATCGCCGAAGTCTATGGCGATAGCGAATGGCGATATACACCGCCTGAAACTCGCCTCAATGAACCGCCCCTTCAAGGATTTGATCCGCAGAATTCGCCAACATTTCAATGGCCTCCAGATATATTGGCGTTATATGAGGCATTCACAAAGGACCCAAAGAGCACTGGTGATGGTCGGTGGGTCAACTTGCAGGCATATCCGCCGAGTCAACTTCCGTCCCTTCTTGCGGGCGTTCAAGGTTCACCAGTCAACGCCGAAGGCAATCCCACAATAATTGCTATCGGGAACTTCGGGGTTGACGATGTCCACGTGTATCGGGTAGCCCCTGATGGCACAGAGCATTTTCATTACCTCCTACGAGGAGACCTGGCGGCCTACGATACTTATGTCGGGGCACTTTGGCTGCTCAAAGATGACAAGGGCGAAACTTTCGCTGTGTATCAAGCCGAGGCGAAAATGGGACGCGTCTTGATTCTTCCAGAAGAGGAAATTGATAACAGTCCTCAGGTGAAAATGCCGGACGCGAATTTAGCCGAAGCTGTGCGACAGGAACTCGGTCTTACCGCAAGTATCCCTATTACAGAACAGGTGATGCAAAGGTTAACGACCTTGGGTGCCTCTGACCGTGAAATAACGGACCTCACTGGATTGGAATACGCTACAGGATTAGTACGTTTAGACCTCTGGGAGAATCAAATTCAAGATGTGAGCCCGCTTTCAAACCTGACACAATTACGGCAACTCCATCTCCAAGCTAATCAGATTACGGACATAACGGCGTTCGCAGATTTAACAGAGTTAAGGAAGCTACACCTGTGGGGCAATGAGATTCGTGACATCAGCGTGCTCGAAAACTTAACGAAATTAGAATCATTGCATCTTGCTGGCAATCCGATTCAAGATAACTCTCCGCTTCACAGCCTACTTAAGCAGAATCCAGATATAGAATTAGATATTGAAGTGCCTCAATTATCCCCAGCGGATGTAAACGGTGATGGTGTGGTGAACATCCAAGATTTAGTCTTGGTTGCATCAAGTCTCGGGGAGACGGGACCAACTTCTGCAGATGTGAACGGCGATAACATTGTTAACATTGTGGATCTCGTCTTGGTTGCTGGGGAACTTGGCACGCCATAGAGGCGAAATTTTCATATAGCGAGGAAAAATGCTAACTATCTGTTACGATCCTTATGCTGGTACATTAGGCAGGTTTACGCGTGCCGAGATTTTTGATCTCGTCGCTGAGGCAGGCTACGAGGGTATCAATATTCCGGTACATTCCGGTTTTCTCGGTGAGCTTTCAACAGCGGAGATAGACGACGCGGTGAACCTTGCCGAAAAACATGGGCTTGTCGCACCAACAATCGGTTTCGGCAATCATATTCTGACAACACCCGCCCGAAAAGCCGAGGCGTTGCAACACTTTGAGATTGTGCTTGGAGTCGCTCGTCGATTCAACGCCGATGTCATCGGTGTGTGGGTGAACCC
>JAPPDN010000763.1:0-1195 GCA_028824575.1 Candidatus Poribacteria bacterium
GTACGCGAAGAAACACCCAAGCAAAAACCCCAAATGCGATCTGCATTCCTAACCGCACCGGATCATCAAAAGACGGCACGAAACCCAACAATTTCTTAAAACTGAATGGCTCTGGTAGGTTAGCATGGAGGTGTTCGTAGTGTGTGGGAATCAAGATCAATTGCCGGTATGTTTTTTATAGGCAAATTCAAGGACAGGGAAAAGTTCCGACATATTTTCAGGAATATGATAATAGACAAAATCCATCGTTTTATCTTTGCCAGTAGCACAAAATTTACATCCATACTCACGTTCCAATTGCTGTGCTTCTTCTTCCATTATCCGGACAAAGAGTCTAGGTGGAGTAGATGCCTTGGAAGAATTAACCTGTTCACCGTTTCTATCTACACTTTGTCTATAACCAAGCTTAGGAGTAAAAGTAAGTCCAAGTATCCTTTTTGTGTTTATGTTTATAATGCCTCTATCTTGTAGAGAGAAACTGCAGCGAGTTTTACTAATGTTGACATCCAACCTCCACTCCTTTTCCTGTATTAAATTCCGCACTTCGGCAGCAGCTCTGTAAAACAGATTACATCTTTCTTCAGAGGATTGTCTGTGGTAATCCGTGACTTCTGGAGGTAGTGAGTTTCTAATCCGCTCTATAGTCCATTCACCCCCAAGTTCGGAGAGGCCTGTACCTTGTCTTTTTTCTGACTGATTATTACTTACACTATCAGCACGCTTTTGTTTAAGATCTACCGGACTAGATTCGGAAGAATTGGTCTTTTCCTTTTCTTCCAATGCGATTTCAGCGTTCGATTTTGCCTCACCCGATACCACGTTGGATTTCAAAAGATATTTCTCCAAATCCGAGATAGCAGTTTCTCGATTTTCAATATCGGTTTCACAAAAAATCCTGTCACTTACAGAGGTTCCCTCTATCCATGAAAAGTAAAATCTCCATATTTTGCCGTTAGTAAGGCCCACAATAGGCATACCTGCCTTAACAGCATAGGTTACAATTTGGTTTTCATATCTGTCGAGTGATTCGTTCCACTTTTTGCACTCAAGAAATAAAGCAAGTTTCTGTCCTACTTTTAGGGCGTAATCAACTCTTCCATCCTTAACAGCGTATTCAGGCAAAACTTCCATAGACGCTAAATTCGTGTCGTCCCATCCTAAGGCACGCAGAATCGGTAAAACAACATACTGCTGG
>JAPPDN010000763.1:1205-3222 GCA_028824575.1 Candidatus Poribacteria bacterium
CTGCTGGATAGTCGCCTCATTGGCATCTGCTAAGTGTTGCTTGTGTCCAAGAATATGCGCAATAGTGTTTCTCAAATCATTCATGCAAAATTTTCCCTACTCCCTATGAAACCACTGTTATATCAAATCCATCTGAGAAAGGCTTTTCTGGTATTTTCCCTTGCTCCTTGCAGAATTCAATGTAACCTTCAATTGACTTTTGCATCTCTTCGCGGAGTTCTGATACAGATGCACCATAGAACGTGATTACATCATTGGTGTTAATTACTGTTCCATGGAAAAGGTCAATTTCTGGGTCAAAATTGACAGCACCGATATAACCATTGTATTCAATCATAACATAATCCTAACAGAAGCAAGATTTTTATTCTTTCGACGACGGGACAGCGGGTTCAACATACAACGTCTTTTCACGCGTGTAATGCACATACCCAGCGACGTTGCCCTTCCGTTTTACGACATACCGCGCCCACGTATAGTCAACAGGCACATTACTCGCATGATGCGCTTTGCTGTAGTAGGCAGCGAGTTGTGCGGCTTGTAATAACGTCGGCATCGGGATGTCTGGACGGTTTTCTGGGTTGCGGATGATGACGTGCGAACCGTGGATCTGTTTGGTATGGAGCCACATATCGCTCGGTTTGGCAATCTGACGTAGGAGCAGATCGTTCGACTGGCTGTTCTTGCCGACATACATCTGAAAACCGTTGGTAGAGGTGTATCTTCGGAAGGGACCCTCGCCTGCTTCCTGCTTCTGTTTTCTGCTTTGTGGTGCTTTGAGATAGCCGTTGGCGACGAATTCAGTCCGAAGTCGCTGCAGTGCTTCCAAAGTATCAGCGGATTCCAACTTAGACGTATACAGCTGGAGCGTCTCCTGATCCGCGTCCAAATCTGCTATCAGCTGCTGGATGCGCGAACGTCCGCGCTTCGCTTTGGTGTATTTCTTAAAATAAGCCTGGGCGTTGTCGGAAGGGGTCTGCTCTGGATTAAGCGGTATCAATATCTTTTCGAGTTCAGGACTATAGTAGTTCTGGAGCTCGACCTGTTGCTGTCCGCGGGTGATCGTGTGTAGGTTGGCGAGGATTAATTCACCTTGAATGCGGTAATCTTCGGCTTTCTCTGCGCGTTCCAAATCGGTTTGTAGTGCCTTCGCCTTTCGACGGAGTATTCCCTTCTGCTTCTTTAATGCTTGTGTCAGCGTCCGGCGTTCCGAAGCGATGCTCTCCTTCAAGGTAATTGCGTCGTAGTAGGCGCAAAACGCATCGCTCATCGTGTCGAATGTTTGAGAGGTGGCATTCGGAAATTGCTGCAGTGGCAGTGATGAGACTGCGATCGGCGCATTGCCATCTCTGACCACTTGGTGAACAGTTGCGGTGAACCGTGCTTCGGATCGAAATAGGTGATCACCTGCTGATAGGCATCCCAGAGTTCTGTTTCAGCTGCGCGTGCGACGACCTCTTTCGCGAGGGGCGGACTGAAACCGTCAATCTTGTTAAAGAGCTGTCGCCAACTCACCTCCGCTTGTCCACCCATCAGTTCTGTAAACGCTGCCTTGTCTAACGTCAAAGGGTCCACTTTCCCCTGTTGCGGTGGTAAAGTGTAGGTCTCACCGGGCAAAATTTCTCGGTGTCGGCTCATTGTCTCATCAATACGTTTGAGACTTTCCAGAATCCTGTCGTCGGTCGCATCTATGAGGATGATGTTGCTATGTTTGCCCATCATCTCTGCGATGATAGCCTTTGCGGACGGTTGTATCGGTTCGTCAGAGACGGGTTGGACGGTTACTTTAAGGATGCGATCCCAACCGAGTTGTTCAATCTCGGTAATCGTGCCGCCTCTGAGATGTGTTGTGAGGAAGTCAGCCAAATAAGACTGTTTTTGCCCGGGCGGTGGCTTGTCAATGAGATGGGCCCGAGCATGCACCGAGTGTGCTGATACCGTGAGCCAGTGTGTTTCGACAGCGCGACTCATCCTGAATGAAAAGGCATGTGCATTCGCTTGTTCAATGTGCCGAATT
>JAPPDN010000284.1 GCA_028824575.1 Candidatus Poribacteria bacterium
GTGCTGCCCACCGACGGGGACTACTGCTGTATGTTGAATAGAATCCTCTTTATATACGACGATTTCGGTTGTGCCATCACCGATGTCAACCAAGGCAATGCCAACTTCACGTTCATCTCTTGAAACGACTGCCTGCGTTGCCGCCAGAGGGGCGGCGACAAGTGTTTCTACTATAGGCACACCTGCCTTTTCAATACTATTGAGCAAATTCTGAATAGCCGTTGTACCCCCTGTGATGATGTAAGCGTAAGCCTCAAGACGCGCACCAGACATCCCAATCGGTTCTCTGATACGGTCCTGAGCGTCAACGACAAAATTCTGCTGAATTACATGCAAGATCTCTCGGTCAGCAGGAATAGAGATAGCTTTCGCTGCTATCATCGCCCGGTCAACATCGTCGTGTGAAATCTCGTTGTTCGCGACAGAAACAACCCCGTGGGACGTTTGGCCTATGATATGCTCACCAGAGATACCGACACAGACAGAATCTATTTTCACCCCCGCCATTAATTCCGCATTAGCAATCGCTTTACGGATAGCCTCCGCCGTTTGGTTGATATCAACGACAACACCTGCTCGAAGACCTTCAGATGGCGCGTGACCAACACCAATCACCCCTATTTTCTCGGTGCTACCGTGCAACGTATTTCCAACAATTACTGAGATTTTGCTTGAACCGATATCAAGACCGGCAATAATGTTTTGTTTTGGCATTTAATTGTTTTCACCTCCCTTTCCCACAAACATCTTAGACGTAAAAAACGATGAATAGGGATAGGACTTATACCTGTACCTATCGGTGTCTATGAAATAGGCACTATTCACTTTCTGCTAATCCTCCTAAGTAGATGGTATCTTGAAATCTCGCATCCAAATACGGCTGTGTTTCCGACGAATTCTCTCGAATCAGTTGGAGTACTTGGATTTTGTGCTGTTTTAAAAACAGAGCGATATGATGAAGTCCCGATTCAATGGCATCCGCAGCGAGCCAGACAGGCACAGGGAAAGCATCAAGTTGGAGTTTTATCTTTTCGGAATTGCTTGCGTCGATATTTTCTATCTGGGTCGCGAGGTCTTGTTCCTGAAGCAAGGCGGTTTTTAAGATTTCCAATCCCAATGCAACTTCGGACATCCCGACAGCAGTGCCAACTTTCGGCAACGCATCACTCACTGCGCTGAGTACTACCATCTTTCTGAACTGCTCAGATATCTCTGGATTAGCATTTCCCTTATCTATATGTTTTAACACATGTCCCTCACTATCTACCAAGAAAAACGAACTATTCCAATTAACGGAAACATTGGCAGTAGGATCAACTCTCACGAGGACAAAGGGTTCTCGCTCGGTAATTTCAATAGTCAGCATCCGCTTCATCACGTGTTTGGTAACGTGAGCATCTTTGATATAACTCAGGTGCTGCTTGAGATAGATAGATGTTTGTTCTTCAGAGTCTGTGACGATATTTTGCAGCTGCTTGCCCAGGGCATCATAAATTTGTACATCAGTATAGTGTATGTTTCCAGAAAGTTCAAGAGAAACATATTCAGCCCCAAAAAAACTGAGTACTATCTTACCGATGAACGATAAAGTAAGCACAATGGCAGCGATGAAAATGACACGCCGGAACAGGTAAATTTTGTTATTAGCGCGCTGCCCAAGTCGCTGCGCAGGCATTGAAGTTTGCCGTATGTATCCATCGCGTTTTCTGCGCAAGAATGAACCCTCCGTTTGTTTTCCACTGCAAGAGCGTGTTGGCACCGTGATATTCAATTTCGGTGAATCTTGAAGGTTGAAAACCCAGCGCGGAAAAGAAGATCCTTTTGGTTAATTTACGGCCTGAAGCCGACTTAAAAATTCGCGTCCTACCTTACTAATGTCACCAGCACCTAACGTAATCACAATATCCTCAGATTGAGTTATCTTCATCAGAACATCGGCAATTTCATCTGTATCTGGGACATAAAGAACATTTCGATGTCCGTGTGCCTGTATGGATTGCGCCAATTTTTCAGCCGTGACATTTTCAATAGGTGCCTCGCCAGCACTATAAATTGAGGTGACGATCAGTACGTCCGCTTGGTAAAAAGATCGAGAGAATTCGTCTGCCAAATCTCTAACACGTTGGTACCGGTGTGGTTGGAAAACCGCCACAATACGACGTTTGTAACCTGCGCGCGCACCGCTCAGTGCTGCTTTCAACTTCGCTGGATTATGGGCATAATCGTCAACAACAATGATATTATTCGCTTCTCCAAGGATTTCAAAACGGCGATGCACACCTTGAAATGACTCCAGACTCGCTCGGATGCGATCAAACGGAATGTCAAGCTCAAGACCGACGGCGATCGCTGCTAAAGAGTTGGAAATATTATGGCGGCCCGGCATTTTCAGGTGGATTTCACCGTAGAGGTGTCCATTTTTACGAACGCGATAACGAGACGTGGGACCTTCTACGCTAATACCTTCAGCAATCAAATCCGCACTTGTCTCAAGACCGTAGGTAATATAACGCTTCTTAACCCGTGGAATGAATTTCTGGATATTCTCCGCATCTAAACAGAGGACCGCTGCACCATAGAACGGCACCTTATTAATGAATTTAAGAAAGGTTTCCCCAATCTCATCAACGCTATTGTAATAATCCAGGTGGTCCGCATCAATAGATGTGACAACCGCAACGGTAGGATAAAACATCTCAATAGAGCCGTATGCCTCGTCTGCTTCAATTACCATGACATCACCTTCACCGCTTCGAGCGTGGCTGCCGTTCATGAGTTTTCCACCCACAACAACTGTCGGATCAAGACTGCTAAGCACTGTAGCGGTCATAGCGGTTGTGGTTGTTTTGCCGTGTGTACCGCTGACAGCAACGCTATAACGCATTCGGGTGATCTCATTGAGCATTTCTGCCCCTCTTACGATCGGAATTTTTTGTGCTTCCGCAGCAAGAAGCTCCGGGTTGTCAGCCGGAATCGCAGGTGAAATAACGATAACATCGGCACCCTGAATGTGCGATGCGGCATGTTCGTAATGGATAGTCGCTCCACGCTCGCGCAAATGCTCTGTCGTATATGACTCTCGAATATCGGAACCTGTCACATGGAACCCAAGATCCAGCAGAATTTCAGTGATACCACTTAAACCTGCCCCTCCAATACCGATAATATGAATATGTCGTGTTTTTCCAAACATGTTTTTAAATATTAG
>JAPPDN010000319.1 GCA_028824575.1 Candidatus Poribacteria bacterium
GAGCATTAGCAACATAACTGCTAACGTGGACGCAGCAACTGCCCACGGCACTAACGGTTTGCTACTGCACGGAGCCTCAGGTTTGATCCGTGAAACCTCGCGCATAATGGTGTCGGTCAGATTCGGTGAGATTTGGAAGTTCTCTAAAGCCTCTCTTATGAAGGGTTCTTCCCTCTTTAAACGCTGTTGGGCACGGCGCAGCCGACTCTTAATCGTATTTGCGGATACACCTAAAAACGCGCCGATCTCCGTACACGACATCTCTGCGAAGTAATGTAAGGTCATCACGGTGCGTTCACTCTCCTCGAGTTTCGCGAGTAGTTTTTTGACGACCTCGCGTTGGGTTTCCATGGAGATGCGCTCGTTTTCTTCAACGACGTATTCGGAATACGACGGTTTTTCAGGTCGTACGCCGCCCTTGTTTTTCAACAACTGCGCCCGCAAGTGCTTTTTATGGAGCCATGTGTTGCAGCGGTTTGCGGCAATCACATAAAGCCAACTTGCAAAACGCTGCGGCTTCTTCAGCGTTCGGAGTTTCTGATACACCCTCAAAAATGTATAATGTGTCATTTCCTCGGCGATGTGAAAATCTCCGATTTTTCGCCACGCGAGTGCGTGGACCTGTTTTTGGTATTTTTTCACAAGTTCCGAAAAAGCGGTATCATCGCCGTTGAGAGCTCGATGGATTAATTGTGTATCGCTGTTTTTCATAGATCACCTCCGATTTCACCCTATAGTGACACTATGAAACGGTGAAACGGGTGCATAATTCTGCACCGATAGGCGTGTGTTTGGATAAAGCGCGTTTTCTACGGAAGATTGAACAGGCTAACAGCCTATTCTACGAAAGAATGAACAGGCTAACAGCCTATTTTACGGAAGACAGAAGATTGAACAGGCTAACAGCCTATTCTACGGAAGATTGAACAGGCTATAGTCAGAATTAGTATACATCTCACAAAGGATAAGTCAAGGGAGGCGGACAGAAAAGCCTATCTTCAGTTAAACTTGCATGCGTACAGGAGTGGCTAAAGTGAGAGCATTAAATCGCTCGCTCGTAGGTGAGGTAACAATACTTATCTGCATCAACGACGCGTGTGCCTTCTAATTGCACAGGCTCTTTGAAAAACGGTGCGTCTAACACCCATGTGTGGTATTCACCTTGCTCCCCGCAGGCATCAATCGGCAGCTGCTTCAGTTCTGAAATGAGTTCGGCATCGAAATACCTCCCAGCAATAGTCGGTTGAAAGTGCTTTTTGTAAGCGAGGGAGCAGACGACCTTAAATTCATCGGCGATAAGAGTATCCAATATCGCGTGTCGATCCAACTCCCATAGCGGCTTATAGACTTCCACCAAACCTGCTGCGACTTCCTGTATCCAATTCGGCATCCCACCTACTGTAGAAATATCGCCCGTAATGAGCATCTCAATTCCGGTGTCTCTAATCGCCTCAATTTGTTGGCGGTAACCCTGTTTATAGGGTTCGGAAATCGGCACGAATTCAATTGGAACCCCGACCTTTTGTGCTTGTAGTTCCATGAGTTCTGTCGGGTGTGCGAGGAATTGTCGGTTGTCCGCTGGAACAAAACAGATAAGCCTCCTTATATCGTAAACGTTTAAGGAGGCTTGAAATGCGAGTGCGGAATCTTTTCCGCCTGTCCACAACACGGCTGCTTTCATCCAATTACCCGTCCAGCGGCACTACATCAGCATAGACGTAAGTCGGTGACGTATTGCTGCTTGTGTGAATTTTGTCATCTTTATCCTTGGCTGAAACGATGTCCCGTTGAACGACTTCTCCCGGTTTTGCGGCGACAGGTGAACTGAACATCGGTCCATCAACAACACATGTATGGAACTCACCGTTTTCACCGAGCGGATCCACGCCCTCTGGCAAATCTGCGAGGAGGTTCGCGTCAAACCATCGTCCTGCAAAGTCGGCGGGAACTTTGGTTGGGTTGAGCGCAGTGATAATAGCCCGCAAGCCGGAAGCGATCATCTTTTCCGCAAGCAGCGGTGTGTCCTCTCCCCATACTGGGAAAATTGGTGTGAAACCGGTGTCTTTGAGTTTATCCTCTCGGTATTCACGGATGTCTTCCAAGAAGAGGTCTCCGAATGCGAAATGCGATGCGGTCAAATGTGCGGGCAACGCTTCCACTTCAGCAAGAAATTTTCGCATCGCTGCTTCGTAGATTACGTTGGAACAGGGATATGGAATCGGTATCTCATACAATGGCACACCGAGTTTTTCCGCTTGCTGTTTCAGCACCCACGCAGGTGTGGAGTGAATCGAAACTCGGTCAAACGTCTTTGTGACGGTCGTAAAGATACCACGTACGTCGTAGTGTTCAGGCTGCTGGCGCAGGGTATGAAGTGCCCACGCCGAATCTTTGCCTGAGGACCAAGAAACCAAGACAGGTACGGGAGCAGGCTTGTTTGTCTGTTTTGTCATTTTACACCTTTCTGATAATTTAGAGTGCCAGGAAGTTTGCTAATAAGTCTTTCCCGGCAGCCGTCAAAATTGATTCGGGATGGAACTGGACACCCCAGATAGGCAAATCCTTATGCCGAAGCCCCATAATCTCGTCCTGATCTGTCCAAGCGGTAATCTCAAAGCAGTCCGGGAGCGTCTCTTTTTTCACGATAAGTGAATGGTAACGTGTCGCTTCAAACGGATTATCCAGCCCCTCGAAAAGTTCAGCACCGTTGTGGTGTATCATAGAGGTCTTGCCGTGCATCAATCGATCTGCTCTAACAACTTCACCGCCGAACACATCTCCGATGCACTGATGTCCGAGACAGACCCCTAAAATCGGGACTTTCCCGGCGAAGTGTTGTATGGTATCGTTGGATATGCCAGCCTCTTTCGGTGTGCAAGGCCCGGGTGAAATGACAATTCGTTCCGGTTGCAGTGTGTCTAACGCATCCAACCCTATCTTGCGACTCCGATGGACTTCCAGTTCAGCACCGAGTTCACCCAAATACTGCACGAGGTTGTAAGTAAAGGAGTCGTAGTTATCAATCATTAAAACCATTTTTATTTCTCCGAGTTAGCAGTTAGTCTTCAATTTCGGCGATCATTTCAATTATAATTGGCGTTCCAAGGGGCAGTTGCACCATGCCGACTGCGGAGCGGGCATGTCTGCCTTTATCGCCAAATACCTCGACGAAAAAATCGGATGCACCGTTAACAACCTCAGACTGTTC
>JAPPDN010000217.1 GCA_028824575.1 Candidatus Poribacteria bacterium
ACCTCGTCTGGCTGCGCATCGCCCATTTCGCCGGGTTCTTCAACGACGACCAGTACAGGGAGGAACAGGACCTGGTGCGGTCCATGCTCGAAGAGAAGGCGAAATCACCGGAGAACGGGCACCTGGCCGAATATGTCCAGGAGTGGGACCGGCTGAAGGGGATGGTGGGGGAAGGGTGAGCCTCCTCCTGCGATGCAGGATCCGCAGCGTGCCACGAATGCGGGCCGGGAGGAACTAACCCGGCACGGGCAATCCGCCAAACCTACGGACTACTGCATCGAACAACCTGATGATCCTCGAGGCCATCCAACCATTCGTCGAACGCTGCGTTGTCAGGCGCGCAGACCCCGGTTCCCTCCAGGTACAGGTAGCCTAGCGAAGGTATGTTGGTAACTTCATCGGGAAGTGGTCCGGACAGGTTGGCATTGTTACTCATTTGCCACCATTCCAGCTTTGTCATTTTGCCGATTTCCGGCGGAATCCCGCCTGTCAACTGGTTGTCAGAAAGAGATAGGCTTTCAAGCGCTGTAAGATTGCCGATTCCCGGGGGGATTTCACCGGTAAGCTGATTTTCGTGCATCCAAATGAGTCTGAGTTTGGTAAGATCCCATAATTCCGGGGGAAAGTCTCCTGACAACTGGTTGTCGCCGAGATGCAG
Source organism: Candidatus Poribacteria bacterium (assembly GCA_028824575.1). Taxonomy (GTDB): domain Bacteria; phylum Poribacteria; class WGA-4E; order WGA-4E; family WGA-3G; genus WGA-3G. The sequence goes on from JAPPDN010000217.1 coordinate 659, forward strand.
TGTACTGAGTTCGGTCAGACCACCGATTTCTGAAGGTATCTCTCCGGTTAGTCCGGTACTGGTCAGCAACAGGCTGCGGAGGTTCTTGAGTTTGCCTATTTCCGGGGGTATGCCTCCTGAGAAATCGTTAAAACGAAGCACCAGATCTTGAAGCTCAGTCAGGTTTCCGATTTCCGGGGGAATTTTACCTGTGAACTTGTTACTGCCCAGGCTCAGGTTTGATAGACTGCGAAGCTGCCAGATTTCAGACGGAATCTCGCCGGTGAGTTGATTACTGAACAACATCAAGTGTTCAAGCAAGCTTAACTGAAGGATTTCGTCCGGTATTTCGCCCCGGAGTTGATTATCACCAGCGCTAAAAAACAACAAGGCGCTCATCTTCCCGATTTCGGGCGGTATGGCACCGGTCAATTGATTATGCGACAGGGATAGCTCTTCAACATTTCGAAGTTGTCCGAATTCCCGTGGAATGGAACCGGTTAACATGTTGCCTATCAGGGAGAGCCTTCTGAGTTCGGAAAGACTTCCGATCTCTGTAGGAATAAACCCGGTCAGGTTGTTTTCGTCCAGCCTCAGTTCGATCACCCTTCCATCAATGTCCGTGGTAACGCCGTGCCATTCCTCAAGCGGCTTGTTACTCAGCCAGTTTGTACTGTTCGTCCAGTTCGGTCCGTCCGTAGCGTGGTAGAGTGCGACAAGGATGTCGCGGTCGGACAATGGTTCGGGTTCGGGCTCGTCCTCGCAGAACGTAATCCCTGACGCATCCTCTATACCGGCCAGCCACGCCCTGAAAGCGGATTGGTCGGGTACGCACAACTTTGTACTTTCCAGATTCAAGTAACTCAAGGTGGAGATGGCGGTTAATTCGATAGGTAACCGTCCAACCATGTGCTCATTGTATTGTAGTTGCAACGATTCCAGCTTGTCGAGATGACCGAATTCAGGAGGGATTCCGCCCGACAACTGGTTGTTAGTAATACTCAGCCATTCAAGCGCAACTAGTTTGCCTAACTCGGGAGGAATGGTGCCTGTCAGTTGCGTGCTATCAAGTGAGAGGTTCTTCAGGCTATTCAGATTGCCGAGTTCAGACGGGATGGTGCCTTCCAAATCATTAGACCCTAGATGTATGGTTTCAAGGACGCGCAAATTGCCGAGTTCGGGTGGGATCGCGCCAGTCAGTTCGTTACCATACAGCAAAAGCTCAACCAGTGTACTGAGTTGTCCGATCTCCGGCGGTATGGACCCCGACAACTTGGTCTCGTAGATTTGTAATTCTCGGATTGCACTAAGTAGTCCGATTTCTGCCGGGATAGGTCCGGTCAAGCTGTTATGACCCAGATTCAGGAATGTAAGATTAGATAGCAATCCGATTTCCGGTGGAATGTGGCCCCTCAGTTGGTTGGCATAGAGATTGAGATCAACAAGGTTGCCAAGATCGCCGATTTCCGGTGGAATGACACCGTTCAACCGATTCAGTTCCAGTGCGAGCCAGGTCACCCTCCCATCGGCGTCCGTGGACACTCCGTACCAATCTCCAATCGGCTTGTCGCTTAGCCAGTTGGTGTTATTCGTCCAGTTCGGGCCGTCCGTGGCGTGGTAAAGCGCGACCAGTGCGTCGCGGTCAGACAATGGTTCGGGCGCATCCTCGCAGAAAATGACACCGGAATGTCTGTCGATGCTGCCCAGCCACGCTCGGAAAGTCTCATTGGATGGAACGCAAAGCTCCGTCCCTTCAAGGGCCAGGCGGTTCAAAGACGAAAGAGAGGTGATTGCAGTCGGAAGGGGACCTGACATATGTTGATTGTCTCGTAGATCCAACACCAACAGCTTGGTGACTCCACCTATTTCTGGTGGAACTCCCCCTGATAACTGGTTTTCAAAAAGGGTCAGCCGCTCAAGAACAGTCAAATTTCCGATTTCGGATGGTATATCTCCGGTCAACTGGTTCTCGCTTAAATGGAGGCCTTTAAGACCGACAAGTTGCCCGATTTCGGACGGGATTTCGCCTGATAACCGGTTTCTTTCCAACCTCAGGCCGTTCAAATTTACAAGCTGTCCGATTTCCGATGGGATTTCGCCGGTCAGTAAATTCGCGTGTAACAACAGGCCTCCAAGTTCTACAAGCTGTCCAATTTCGGGTGGAATTACACCCGTTAACCGGTTGCCATGAAGCGACAAGGTACGCAATTTCACAAGTTGCCCGATTTCGGGCGGGATTATACCCGTGAGTTGATTATCGGCCAAATCCAGGAAGACCAGATTGCTTAGTTGCCAGACTTCAGGCAGGATATTTCCGGTAAATTGGTTATAGGACAGGATCAGGTCTCTTAAATTTACTAACTGTCCGAAACTGGGTGGAATAACTCCGGTGAATTTGTTATCTGAAATGTCCAGGTATCGTAAACTGGCCAATTGCCCGATCTCGGGGGGAATCGGACCTCCCAAGGCGTTACTGAAGAGTCGCAGCGTTCGCAGATTGGACAATTGTCCGATCTCGGGGGGGATCACTCCATTCAGGTTGTTCCTGTTCAGTTGCAGGTCAATCACA
>JAPPDN010000995.1 GCA_028824575.1 Candidatus Poribacteria bacterium
TTATTCTCGTATTTCCCCGCCTATATTAGCACTACAGTTAAAAAATTGGCTATTGTGGCGACCACGCCATCACAGTTCCGAAACTGGCAAACGCGCTGTTTTCGCCGCTTGTCAGGATACGCGACCCTTGGACAACAACCCGTGCATCACGACTTGTGATTTTGTAACTGACAGGGGCATCTTTGGCAATTAACGGTTCGCCGTTTTCGTCCTTGAGTTTATCGAGTCGGTAATGCACCGAACGATGCGCTTGCACGTCAAACTCACAGGAGACGTTCTCCATCGCGGGATCCTCATAAAGCACCTCTAAGAGGCAACGAGTATCTATATCGGCGGTGTTGGAGATACAGATAGATTCGTGCGAGAAATAGCCGCCACCGTGCTGTTCCCACGCCTGCTCCGCTGGGGTCAACGCTGCCATATAACCGTCTGGAATAATCCAAACGTAAGCTCCATCGCCATCTGAACTATAGCATTTGAGTGCCTCCGCTATCGCCTCGGGATTGTCAGCCACTTGGTCCAGTGAGATTACAAGAAATCGGGAGTGTGTTTCTATTCCCTTTACTGATATAGTATGTTTTAACTCGCCTCTCACGTTCAGGCATACTGTGTTATCTCCGAACATCGTGAGGGAACTTATGCCTTGCGATGCGAGCCAATCACCAAGGGTGTCATTCAGGAGTGTTGTTACGGTTTCAAGCGAGATGTCTTGTAGTTTATACGCTTCAACCGTTGTAAGTAATGTTCTAAAATTCATAATTTCCTTTACTAAACCATCCATCGTTCACTAATACCGAGCAGTGCCATCAGTGCCTGCAAAAGTACGCTCTCAGCGTCGGTTCCAGTGAATTGTCGATGTGTATCAATATAGGTGCCGTAATCGGCAGCCCACTCCCGAAAATAGGTCTGGTATTCCCAGCCGTCAGCAGTGTATTGAAAAACCGACCGATCCGGATAGGGGAGTTTCTGTATTAAGAGTTGCTGGAGTTGTTCGGATGTCGGTATCCATACGTCTTCGGTAACTTCTGTTTCGGGACAGAGTGCTTGGATTTCGGGATGCCGACATCTCTCTAAGTATTCTTGCGGATATTTCTGTTTCTCGGATTGATCCATAAATTTGGATTGACGACTTATAGTAAACCCTTCCTCTGGGTTGATTTTATACGGTATTATACGGTGTAAATTCTTAATTGTCAACATTTGATTGCTGACAACTGAATGCTTCTGGGAACCAATAAAAAATTTGATATTTTAGGTTAAATATGTTATCATATATATTGTAGTAACGACTTTTTTGAAGAGCATCTAAGCCAACAGAATTGCCTCCAAAATTAACTTAAAGTTAACATGAAAAAATAGGAATAAATTGTATTTTATGAACAACAAGAAAAAGAATCAATCTTATCAGGTGCCGTTATCCCTTGTATCCATTGGGTTTATAGCACATCGGAGTAGAACTCGGTAAAAAAAATATTGCCCGATTGTTCATGAAAATTCCGAAAACCCAAAATTATGGATACCCACGAACCTACATAATCAGTGGCATAAAAGCCCCTCAAATTCGCAAAAGAAGATCATGAACAATTTCGTGAACAATCGTGAACATTTTCGGATAGTGAAGTAGCACAGCGAGACAAACAATTACAACAAACGTAGTGAATACTGGTGTTTAGAACCTATCACGCTACGAATAGAAAAAATGAACAGATAGCACATGTTCATGATTGTTCATGGAATTTTATGGAATGTTCATGAAATGTTCATAAAATCTCCAGATTTTACGCCTAAAAATCAAGGATACCGGACAGTCGAAAAAAGTTAACATTTAGGTAATTATCACTATGGGTATTTCATCTGATGCCGTTTCTGGCAACTGAAAACTGAGTACTGAAAACTAACAACTAATCATGCCAGATATCAACATCAAAACGACCCACAAACCTATCCAAAGATACTATACCGAACTCGAAAAATATGCGCAACTCGGTGAGGAAAATGAAGGTACCGTCCGTACCGCATTCCAAAACCTACTCCAACACTACTGCGGACAATCCGACCTCACACTCCTCTGCGAAAAGACGCTTTCTTTCCCCCCTGATAAGGGGGACCAGGGGGGTTACAGACGCATCCGACCCGACGGTGAAGTCGTTGATACCTTCGGTTTACCACACGGCTACTGGGAAGCCAAAGATACGCAAGACAACTTGTACGTTGAAGCGGACAAGAAATTCGCCGCAGGCTATCCCTCGAAAAATATCGTCATCCAGTCTCCGACCCATGCACTTCTCTATCAACACGGACGACTCCAACTCGATCTTGACATCACCGAGCCGAGAAATCTCGTCCACGTCTTGCAGACCTTCTTCACCTATCAGGAGGAGAATATCACCGCGTGGTATACCGCAGTCGCTGAATTCAAAGATACGGTGCCGGAACTCGGTGAGAAGTTGGCGGCGTTAATCGAAACAGAACGCCAAAACAGTCCGCATTTTCAGGAAGCATTCACCCGTTTTCATCAACAGTGTCAGACCTCCATTAATCCAAATCTCTCCATTGCTGCCGTTGAGGAGATGCTCATCCAGCATCTGTTGACAGAACGTATTTTCCGCACGGTTTTTGATAATCCCGACTTTACCCGCCGAAATATTATCGCCCGTGAAATTGAGAATGTTATTGATGTGCTTACCGAGCGGACACTCAACCGCTCTGAATTTCTCCGCCCTTTGGAGCCGTTCTATGCTGCGATCGAACAGACTGCCGGTACGATTACCGACTTCTCGCAAAAACAGGGTTTTCTCAACACTGTCTACGAGCAGTTCTTTCAAGGGTTCTCTGTCAAAGTCGCCGATACGCACGGCATCGTCTACACACCGCAACCGATCGTCGATTTCATGGTGAAAAGCGTCGCGCATATTCTACAGACCGAGTTTGACCGTTCCCTCTCTGATACCGGTGTGAATATCATCGACCCGTTTGTTGGGACTGGCAACTTTATCGTCCGTATCATGCAAGCACTTGACCCTATCGCATTAGAGCGAAAATACACCGCCGACCCGCCAGAACTCCAGTGCAACGAGGTGATGCTCCTACCTTACTACATCGCCAGTCTCAATATTGAGCATACGTTTTACACGGCAACGAACCGGTACGTCCCTTACGAAGGCTTGTGCTTGGTGGATACATTTGAGATGGCAGAAGACCGCCAG
>JAPPDN010000027.1 GCA_028824575.1 Candidatus Poribacteria bacterium
CAACGCTATCGCATGGACGCGTTTTCACCGAAGCCGAAATGTGGGAGAACTATGAGTATTACATGAACGCCATCCTACCCGTCGCAGAAGAGGCTGGCGTTAAGCTTGCACTCCACCCCGATGATCCGCCCGTCGAAATCCTTGCTGGCGTGCCTCGCTTGTTCCGCAACTTTGAAGGCTTCAAACGCGGGATGGAAGTCGCCGATAGTCCGATACATGGACTCGATTTCTGCGTTGGCTCGTGGTCGGAGATGGGACCGGGTGTCACAGACGCGATCCGCTATTTTGGGGAACGCGACAAGATTTTCTATGTCCATTTCCGAGATGTGGAAGGGCACGTCCCAAAATTTGCTGAAGCCTTTGTTGACACCGGCAATTGTGATATGTTTGATGTAATGCGCACGCTCAAAGAGGTCGGTTTTACAGGTTTCATGATTACTGATCATGTCCCGCATATTGTTGATGATACAGGCTGGGGGCACCGGGGCCGCGCGTATGCCATCGGATACATGACCGCATTCCTCGAAATCTTATCAACGACGTAGATTTGGATAGGTACGGAAATGAGACATCCTGAGTATATTGACACCATCAAGCAGGGGGACTGCATTGCGTTAATGTCCGAAATGCCGGATGAATGTGTTGATCTCATCATAACGGATCCGCCTTTTGCGATCGACTTCAAGGCAACTCGCCACAACTATAACCGAAAAGGGGATCGTGTCCTTCAAGGTTACAACGAAGTCAAGGGAAGTGATTACCTTGCTTTTACGCTTGACTGGCTTGCCGCTGCAACGAGAGTGCTAAAGGATTCCGGCAGTATGTATGTCTTCTCAGGTTGGAACTATCTAAAAGATCTTCTGATAGCAATTGATCAGTGCAAGCTCACGACTGTCAATCACCTCATTTGGAAATATCAGTTTGGCGTTGTTACGAAGCGTAAGTACGTAACTTCTCACTATCACTGTCTTTTCTTATGCAAAAACGATAAAAAACGAAAGTTTTATCCCTATCGCCGATTTGATAAGGATGCAAAGACTGAAAACGGCGGATCGGCACACTATAAAGACAAAGAGGATGTCTGGGAAATTAAGAGGGAATATTGGCAAGGTGCAATCAAAACACCAACGAAATTGCCTGCTGAACTCATTGAAAAGATACTTGATTATTCCAGTGAAAAAGGCGATGTTGTTTTGGATCCGTTTTTGGGTTCTGGACAAGTTGCTGTCGTCAGCAAAATGAAGGAACGGCACTACATAGGTTTTGAGATTGTGCCAGCGTACTATGAATTCGCATTTAACCGACTTGAGTCGGGAAAATACTTAATTCAGAAAACAGTATGAAAAGGAGTCCAAAATGGCTCAAGTTGTTCCCTTACGATACGATACTGCATTTAAGAAAGCGTTCGGTCAACCCGAGATCTTCTGTCAATTTGCTGAGGATGTCTTAGGTATCAAATTCCATACCGATGAGGTACATCGCGGCTACAAATTCCTTGAACCCATTGGGCAGGTTGATATTGAATACGATTTGTTTGCTGAGGATCCGGAATCTCGTATTGTAGTTGAAATACAACATGTCAAAGAGCGACACTTCTACAATCGCTTCCTATATTATCATCTTATCAACCTCGTCGAACAGGTGAAAAACAGCAAGGAGTATCAGTTTGACCGGGCGGTTTACACTATTGTTGTCCTAACAAGTCCCTATAGCGAGAACGAAATGGACTTTAGTGTCGCCATCACGGATTTCAATCCCGTCAATGAATTTAGCCGTAAAGTCAATGTCTATCCGCACCAACTTGTGTTTGTGGTCCCGCGTAAGGTCAACGATAAGACCCCGTCTGGCATTAAAGTGTGGTTGGAACTCGTGTTGGATTCCCTGGATGGCGAGATAGATGAAAGTCACTACAACTCCCCAATTTTCGAGAGAGTGATTGATGCAGTTAAACTTGATAACATCTCGCCTGCGGAACGTCGGGTACTTAAGGATGAAGAGGCTTGGGAAGACACGCTAATAGATGAACATAATCGAGGAAGGCAGGAAGAAAAGGTGGTCATTGCACGGTCACTAATTCGCGAAGGCATAAGCACCGAAGTTATTACACGAACAACGGGCCTCACAGCAGCAGAAATCGAAAAACTGAGGCAATCCTAAACGCCGAGACGTGCCAATAACGAGGCAATACGATGAAGTGCTACAAAACAAATACACACAACGAGGTGAACTCATGTTTAACAGACCCCCAACCATCGGCGAATACTTAATCAGAAAACTCGAAAGTTACAATATTGAACATATCTTCGGTATCCCCGGCGATTATGTGCTGCGGTTCTATGACCTCATAGAAAAAAGTTCAATTCGGCATATCGGTATGACCCGCGAGGACGCAGCAGGCTATGCTGCCGATGCCTACGCACGCACAAAAGGCATGGGCGCAGTCTGTGTCACCTATTGTGTCGGTGGATTATCGGTGGTGAATGCTGTTGCGGGTGCTTACGCTGAAAAGTCTCCTGTCGTCGTCATTAGCGGTGCGCCGGGAATCCGAGAACGCGGGAAAGATGCGCTCCTACACCATAAAGTCAGGGATTTCCATACACAACAACATATCTATGACGAGATTACCGTCGCGACAGCACTGCTGGATGAACCCTTTACGGCTTTCAACGAAATTGATCGGGTGCTTGATGCAGTGTATCGCTATAAACGCCCTGGCTACTTGGAACTCCCGCGCGATATGGTGGATGTCCGCGGCACGCTTTACCAACGTCCCTCAACGGGTGGACATCTCAGTGACCCGGACACATTAGATGCCGCTGTTGAGGAGGCTATTGATTTCATTAATCAGAGTAAAAAACCGGTGATTCTCGCGGGCGTAGAGGTACACAGATTTGGCTATCAAAACAAATTGATCCGCTTTGTAGAAGAGAAACGTATTCCTGTAGTAGCAACGCTCCTCGGAAAATCGGTGATGCCGGAATCACATCCGCTTTACTTGGGTATCTATGAAGGTGCGATGGGGCGGGAAGAAGTTAGACAATTTGTTGAAGATTCGGACTGTGTTATCATCCTCGGTGCGTTCATGACAGACGTGAATCTTGGGATTTACACTGCAAACCTGGACCGGGCTCGCTCGATCTATGCCACGTCGGAAAAAATCACAGTTCGGTATCATTCTTACGAAGAGGTGATGTTTGATGATTTTA
>JAPPDN010000905.1 GCA_028824575.1 Candidatus Poribacteria bacterium
TTCAAGCGGTGAAAGCCTTTTTATCTCTGGTGTAATCTCATGTGCCCTTAGAGCTCGTCCTTCCACGACAAGCCGTGTGAGCCGTGTGGGAGCCTCAAACTCACCTTGCGTATAAGTTTCGTTGGTGAGTTTGTTGTGAAAGTGCATCAGCACACTATTTTCAAAACGTGCTACATAGCGATCCGTCTCCGCAACAACCTCGCCCTGTTCACTCACCGTCAAGGTGTTTGACAACGCAACAGAGACGAAAACAAACTGTAATATCACAATATACACACATCTATTCCAGACTTTTCTCATAAATTCATTACCTTCCTATGTTATTTCGTGTACTATTCAAACGCATTTGCGACAATCACCAAGTCCTGTATATTCACAACACCATCGCTATTGAGATCGGGTGCCGCTTCCCCAAGCGCATTTGCTACAATCACCAAATCCTGTATATTCACAACGCCATCACCATTGACATCCGCAGTAGGAGGCGTTTCCGCCTTCAAATAAATCTCGCCATCCAAATCTGCCAACGTATGTCGGCGTTGATTCTCCCCACCGCTCGACCAGCCAGAGACCTCCTGTGGAAGTTCTATCTCCTGTGCTTTGCCGGACCGGTTATACACCGCCCAGCCGTTGGTGAACTCGCGGATAAAGAGTCCCTCGATTTCTTCACCTTTGGGGGTCTGGTAGAGAATGCCTTTGGTTTCATCACCGTCGACAGTGCCACCGAGAGGCGCATCGAAGAACGGATACCAGAAGGACAGCGGGTTCTCTGGTTTACCATGAGTTAAAATATAGCCGTTAGAATGTGTGAGGCTTAGGGTGGTAGCGGCGCGTGCTAACTGCTGATTGGCTGGAGAGTCCCACGGTTCGCTGATATTTATCGCAACCTCCAAACAATTGACTTGCGGGTATCTCAAATTTTCTTCATACCACGACAAAGCTCTCTCAAGTTCAATAAGCCTTTCGCGAGGATAGGCTGCATCCCACGTTTCCATAAACGCACCATTGACATACGGGGCAGAACGTGGGATTTTCTCAGTGCGCGTATTGACAACAATGAGAAACTCGTCGCCGACGGCTTCACGGATACGCTTTACCAGTGAAACGAGTGCCTCCACACGATTGCCGTGATACAGATGTGCTGTTCCTGGAACACTCGGCAGGGTTTCCTCATCTTCACCCCACAAATCAAGTAAAATACCGTCAAAGATACCGCACTTGGAAACCGAAACGGCTTGTTGGATCATATGTTCTTGTACTTCGGGATATGTGTAGTCTATAAGCAATTCAGCCCAAGGTTCATCTCTAATTCTATTTCCATTCTTATCTCTGAACCAATACGGCCAGTCCTCTGGATACTCTCCTGGACGCGCACCATAGTAGTAAATAGGTATGAGAAATATAAAGTCTGGGTTTAGAGCCTGTATTTGGCTTTTTTCATACAAGACATGTTCTACTTCACCATCAACCAGCTTGGGGCCTTCCGGTGTAATCTTTTCAAAACCGAGACTTCTGAAACTACTTTGACCAAACAGATCTCGGTATGATAATGCCTTTTTATAATATGACCATTCCCATTCGTTACCCGGTGGGCGGATATTATGGAAAACATGATCCCAAACACCAAACACAGAAGGATACGACCGACTGACGAGACGTTCTACAATGCTGTCTCTGTTGATCTCACAGACTTCTTTTTCAGCAGGAATGCCTGTTGTGACGCATAGCAAAAATACTATCAGAAAGCGTTTCATTTCGTTCTCCTAATGGTGTCAGAGTCAATATTACGCCTGAGGTTATTTTGATAGCCCCGCACTCGCAGAGACTTCGGATTTTCTGCCTGACATCCCTATAAGAAGATCGCTGCTTGAATTTACCATCAGCTACAAAGTGATAGAGGCGTTGCATATCCGTAATCGTTAATGTTTCAACCCCCAACTTCTCGAATATGGCGTGGCGGAGGTTCAGATCCGGCATCCATTCCTCGGCATCTTCTGCAGGGATGGATGCATTATAGACAAGTATGCCCACAACGGACGCAAGGAACAACTGAAACCACAATGATTGACGATATATTTCTTTGATTCTCATAGTATAGTATATAATCTCCGATTCAATTCAAAGCGTTAGCAACGATCACCAGATCCAGAATGTTCACCACGTCATCACCGTTCAGGTCGGGTTGCTCCTTGCCGAGTGCCGCCGCGACAATGACAAGGTCCAAGACGTTCACAACACCATCTAAGTTTATATCCTCACGATAGGTATTCACCATCCGTCCTAATTCTTCCCAAAACTCAACATTTGAATTGGTCCGATGCAGTATAGAAATCGCTTGGTACACTGCAAAATGACTCTCAAAATAATACCGGATTGTCGGAACCACGTCCAGTTGTTTATACACCTTAATATGTGCATTCAATATTTCAAGTTCTTGAATATTTGCTTCCACTGCTTCAGGGTCGTGTTTATATGCTGGTTGTAAGTTTCTCTGTGACAAATATGCAAAGGTGCCGCTATAAGCAGGGGACCACTGCGAAAAAAAGAAATCACTTATCGGGTGTGGATCTCCGTAACCCACATTGTCCCCGGTCCCATAAAAAGCGAGATAGGGAGATGTCACCGCGTGAATAGCTTCGCCAGAAAGAACAATATCTGGCATCGCTTCAATAAGTTCTTCATGTAAAAGCATATTCCCTTGAATAGGCGTTAACCCATCAAGAGGCGCGTGATTTCCGATAAAGTAATTAAGATCAAGATGGATAGCATCAATGTTATATGTCTCTTGTACATTTTTCAATGTTTGCACATGAAACTTCCTGTAAGATGAAGCTGCAGGATTTATGAAAGCGGGGCCTCCCTGATCAAAGTTCCATCCCAGTATGTGTCCATCGCTACTTCGATATAGAAAGGGTTCCCACTCAACGTAACGCGGGTGGTCTGGAGCAACAGACTGAAAACCTGCGAAGACCATTACCCTAAACCCACGAGCCTTTGCCTCAGATGCAAACGCCCCGAAGAGTTCGTGTTTCCAACCGCCGCGACAGTAAATTAACACATTTTTCGGGTTGATCTGTTTTGCTAAAAAATCTAACATTCTCATGTAGTTACGATTCAGTGAACAATACATAATAACGAGTTGAATATCTTTAACCCACGCAGGTCGACGAGCGAGACGCGATTCATTTCGCTGTATCATCCCTT
>JAPPDN010000476.1 GCA_028824575.1 Candidatus Poribacteria bacterium
ATCAGGACAGTTTAACAGCCGTTCTGAAGCGACAGCATTCAGAACGGCTGTTAAACTGTCCTGATTCCACAAGTTCGTCAATCCGACTGAGATTTTCTTCATCGACTCTGACCATAACCACATTATTCCTTCTTCGCGGGCCTCTCGGGTGCCGCGGGCCACGTCTTCCACGTTGCCTTCTGCCTTGTTGTTTTGGTTTCACTTCTGGCATTGTAAATCTCCTCTTTTTTCTAAAGATATAGTTAATTAAATTACATGTAATTATTATACAATATTACGTGATAGGTTGTCAAATTAAATTTTCATTTGTGGATTATCAGTCCTTCGTCCGTTCAGAAAAACCGTGTGCAGAATGTCTAATATAGACGGAAAAACCCTGAAGATATACAACCAAATATCTCTCGTCGTCCCTTGCAATCTGAACTTTTAACAAAATATTTACACACTTTTGCGATTTCATGATTTCGGGCAGGGTCATTCAATTGTCCGTTTTGGGTGTTGTCCTTTGCGCAGGTATAATACTTAATATATGTTATGTTTTTTAAAAAACCGCAGAAATTTTCGCAGCATTTCGCAGCATTTCGCAGCATTTCGCGCCGGATCCTGCAAAAAAAGACATCCAATCCAATAATTTATTAAAATTGAATGGTCCTGCGGTTTCGTGATCAGAAGATTGACATCGGTTGAAATTTGCGGTATAATAGTTTGTGTAAGTTAAACCAACGAGAGCAAATTATCGTAATAAGGAGATCCATCCAGATGGCTGCGATGAAATGTGGTAGGTGCGGTTCCGAGAAGATTATGCCCAATTTGCGGATTCGTGATCGCTACGATGCAGGTGTAGGACAAGATTTGGAAGTTGAGGTACAGCGGAACCCTGATGCCTTGATTTTCAAACAGGCTCACAGAGAGGCACTAAGAGCGACTGTCTGTGGTGAGTGCGGCAATGTGGGTCTCTCTATTGGCAATCCACAACGGTTATGGAAAATCTACACTGAACGAGAGAATTCGTAGAATGGACTTTTGCACCGGTTTGATGGTTGACGTTCCAGCGCGGTCATAAACCGCACCCACATATTTAGGGAGGAGAGATGGAATCAAGCGAACCGGACTTCAAACGTTTTGTCTTTATTATCATTGATGGCGCACCCTACGAAATCTTTAAAGCATTGGTTGAAAACGGTGGCCTGCCAAACATCAAGAAGTACGTCGTAGATCGCGGTAGCCTGAACAAAGCGGTTTCTGCCTTCCCTTCAACAACGGGACCTGCCTTTATCCCATTTTTTATGGGGTTGTATCCGGGTACAGCTAATATCCCGGGGATTCGGTGGCTATCCAAATCAAATTTTCAACTCCCACACCGCTTCAAACGACCCGGTATCTGCAGTTATATGGGACTTGATGGACTGCGTTTTGAAGCCGACTTGCCTCCTAATTCTCCTACCTTATTTAATTTCTTCTCACCCGTAAGTAACATCTACAACCTACTTGCTCGCGGGTGTCCACCCGCTAAAAATCTGACGCGCTGGATTAAACCGTTTCTCTATACCTACGCCCATTTTTCGCATCGATGGCGGTTCGTCAACCAGATTGCAATTCGCCAGTTACACAAAGCCGCTGAAGCAGGCGACCAGTTTATCACGTGCCTTTTTCCCGCAGTCGATACTTTTTCACACCTCACAGAGGTACAATCCTCACAGGTGCTTCAGACTTACCGAGAGATAGACGCTGCGATTGGTAAACTTGTTGACATTTTGCAAAAGGCGAATACGCTTGAGAAGACGCTTATTCTGATTACCAGCGACCACGGGATGAGCGACACACATACGCACATTGATATCCCACAGCATTTAGATGACGGCGGTTGGCGGTGTTTGCACTATCCCAAAGTTTGGCGGCAAAGTGCCGTATCCGCCAGCATGGTCTCAGGAAACGGGATGACGCATCTCTATTTTAAAAACAGTTCGGTTAAAAAAGGATGGGGCGAACGAGCACCTTTCGAGCAACTCTACCGAATGGGCATCATTGGTTCTCTGATTGAGCTAGAAGGATTGGGATTCGTCGCGGGACAGAGTGAAACAGGAAACGTCATCGTCCAAAGCCGAACTGGACAAGGGAAAATCTCTTGTCACTCACTGGTTACGGATCACGGAAACCCACAAAATGTAGCGAATTCTATTGAATGTGCAGACGCGCTACGTTTCTCTTATGAGTTTGCTGGAACAGACCCGCTTGGATACGGTGTCCTCTACAAAAATCTGTCCTCACGAGAAGCACTTCGGGAAACTTACGACAGTTCGTATCCAGACGGTATCGTCCAATTGTGGCAGATTTTCAACAGTGAACGAACCGGGGACCTTATCTTAAGTGCTGAGAGCGGTTACGATTTACGCGCCCGTTATGAAATACCAAAACATCACGCCACCCACGGTGCATTAATTGCGGAGCACATGCACATCCCACTTGCGACGAATTATCCAATCGCAGAGCAGTACATCCGTTCTGTTGATGTCTTTCCAACGGTGTTGAACCTCTGTGGACGCAACGTGGCGGCGCATCATATTGATGGTCGGATCGTCAAATAAACTGTAGCAATTTGAATGCAAATCAGAAATAGACTGTATTTTATGGCATGCTTTCCGACCTTCCCAATTCCGTTCCCGTTTTAGGCAAACTTTCCGACCAGTATTTTTCATAAGAATTCTACTTTTTTGCAGAATTATGTACGCTTTTATCGCTAAGTCGCGTCACTATATACCAAACAAAGCACTACAATCTATAGCAAATGGAAGATTGCTATCTCTCCAACGTTTGACTTTATCGGCAATTTCCGATCACCGCCTCTGAGAGAGGTGAACAATATGTTACGGTTTACTATCCAGTCGATGGTTCCAAGGCTGTTTCGCGTTCTTTGTGCTTGTTGTCGGCGGTAGCCTGCTGTATTCCTGGCACGTTATCCGGACGACAGAAAGCGACATGGCACGACCGATTTACGCAGGTACTTGAGAAACCGAGCGAGGTAGAATCACTTGAATCCCCGTGAGTTTCTTGACTGGACACCGCAACTTTAGCATGAAGCTGTTTTAATTTTTACAACTAAAAGAACCGCTCTCTAGGCTTAGGATCGATCAGTAAGTAGACATAATAGATGGATCAGCGTGATAAGCGAGAAGAAAAAGTGGAAACTGGTAAACTTGTTGAG
>JAPPDN010000789.1 GCA_028824575.1 Candidatus Poribacteria bacterium
GTGGTTATGTTCTTTCCACCAGCACACCACGCTGGTGAACAACTGTTCGATTCACACTGGGGCGACTGGCAGTCCACTGACGGTAACGAGGTTTCCAAAGTCGCATGGTGGCGCGGCGATGCCGATCTACTGGCACATGTGGAGAGCGGAGATGCCTTGCCTTTGAACGGACTCCGCACCTATCGCTACCGAACCCTTGAGGGTACTGGAACGCCGTTGGCAAGGTTTGACAACGATGCCCCCCTACTAACCCGTGTGTCTACTGATCACGGCGCAATCTATTTTTGCAGCACACTGCCTACAGCACAATTCTCTTCCCTCGAACGCGACGGTATAGTGTTTTATGTCATCCTACAGCGGGCGTTGACTGAAGGGTGTCTCGCATTGGCTGCAGCGGCACAACGCGACGCTGGCGTTGGTGTGCTTGCAGACCGAGATCAGTGGAAATCAGTGGCTTCTGCAGAGAACACCGCGTCCCTCTCACAGCGTGAACTGCACGCCGGTGTCTACCGTGAAGACGAATATTGGGTAGCCGTGAACCGCAGCCAAGCTGAGGACAGTGCCAAGGCATCGCCTGTTGAAACGGTGGATGCCCTGTTTGACGGACTGTCGTACCGAAGAATTGATGTTGATGTTGGGGACACATCTGCCTTAGCGAGTGAACTCTGGCGTATCTTCCTCATTGCAATGGCATTAGCACTCATTTTGGAGGCAGTGCTGAGTTTGCCAAGCAGACAAACGGAAACCACCCCTTTAATTGACCTCACAGTTGCAGAGGGAAGTACGGAGTAGCAATTGACTATCGGGTACCAGCCGGATGTTAACCGCTTTATTGAAAAATATCAGCACCGATAGCCAATAGCCAGAAAGGGAAAAAAATGCAAGAACAACAAGGAAGCCTCGAATTTCTCTCAAGCAGCTCCATCATGGTCTTGGGACTATTTATCCTGGCTGTGACCGGTGTCCTGTGCTGGTTGGCATGGCATCGTAGCGGTTATCGCATGCGAACTGGGTGGCTTGAGTTGCTGCGTTTTGTACTGGTCTGTTTAGTGGTCACCACACTAAATCAACCCGAATGGTTGAAGATACAACCGCCAGATCGACGTTCAACGCTCGCGGTGCTCTGGGATCAATCTAAAAGTATGGAGACGCGGGATGTGTTTGACAATCAAGACCTCTCCGGCGAACGCAAGAGCCGCGCCGAAACGATTCAACCGCTGATGTCCGAGGCAGTCTGGAAACCGTCGGATACGACTGATCTTAACGTGGTGTTCGAGCCATTCTCTTCACAGTTGGACCCTGCAGAAGAAGCAACAGATTTGAATGCTGGACTGTCGCACGTCCTCGACAACCACGCAAATCTTCGCGGCGTGGTGCTTCTATCGGACGGTGATTGGAATGTCGGTAACTCCCCCGTGGAGGCGGCTACACGGTTTCGGATGAAAGGGATTCCCGTCTTTGCAGTAGGGGTCGGCAGTAAGGTACCACTACCGGATCTTGAGTTAGTCAGGATGGACGCGCCGACTTTTGGAGTGACAAATAAGCAGCTTCGTATTCCGTTTGTTGTCCGTAGCACTTTAGGGCAGGACCGGGATGTGAGTGTTACACTCAGCATCAATAACGAGGCAAAGGTTACCAAGGTTGTCCGTGTCCCTGCTATGAGTCAGGCGCAAGATAATATCGTCTGGACACCCCCAGCGACAGAGAATTACACGTTAAATCTCCGTATCGCACAGGATACCGAGGAATTGATCCCCGAAAATAATGAGATATCCGCACCGATATCAATACGTGAGGAACAATTGAGAGTCCTTGTCATCGAATCGTTTCCGCGGTGGGAGTACCGATACCTACGGAATGCTTTAGAGCGGGATCAAGGCGTTGAAGTAACATGCCTTCTTTTTCATCCTGAGTTGCCACAAGTCGGCGGCGGTCGCACTTATATTAAACGTTTTCCCGACGCGAGGGAACTCAGTCGTTATGACGTAGTGTTCCTTGGCGATGTCGGTGTGAAAGAAGACCAATTAACGACTGAACAAGCACGGGAATTACGGAAGTTAGTCAGTGCCCAAGCTTCAGGTATCGTCTTTATGCCGGGACGCTCAGGATCTCACGACACGTTAATTCCTGGTCCGCTTGACGACCTCTATCCCGTGATTTTGGATCCAGCGATACCTCAAGGCATCGGCTCAAATATACAAGGATATTTCGCACTCACTGCGTCAGGGCAGCGAAGTCTACTAACACGTCTTGGAGATACCGACCAAGACAACGGCGAAGTATGGCGCAAGTTGCCAGGATTTTTCTGGTATACCGGAGTCAAGCGAGCCAAGGCTGGCACCGAGACACTGGCGGTGCACGATCAAGTCGCGACTGCTTCCGGACGCGTACCATTAATCGTGACCAAGACGTTTGGTGCCGGTAAAGTGTTATTTATGGGGACAGACAGTGCTTGGCGGTGGCGGCACGGTGTTGAGGATAGGTACCATTATCGCTTCTGGAGTCAAGTCGCGCGGTGGATGGCATACCGCCGACAGATGGCACAAAGCGAAGCAATACGCTTGTTTTACGCACCTGATCGACCCAACGTCGATGACGTGCTGACGTTGAATGCCAACGCTATTGACAATGTAGGGGGCCCTTTAGATAGGGGTTCAGTTGTTGTGCAAGCGATTTCGCCATCGGGCAAAACGCAGACAATTCGACTTCAACCGGGCACAGAGGATCTGGCGGGCTTATTCGTCGGTTCGTTTGTGCCGAAAGAACCCGGTAACTATCGCCTCATTGCGAGTAGCAGTGAAACCGGTGCCTCTGTTCAGACGGATCTATCGGTGCAAGGCTTAAATCGTGAACAACAAGGACGTTTGGCGCGTTTTGATGTATTAGATGAGATCGCTAAGATTACCGAGGGTAAGTTGGTCCCCGTTTCCGAAGTGCCAAGTCTATTGGAGCATCTCGCAGCCTTGCCGGAGCCAGCACCGACTGTTCACCGGACACGACTCTGGGCGCACCCAATCTGGGCGGGTATTTTGGTTTTTCTACTTGGGGCGTTCTGGGTTGCAAGAAAAATGAACGGGGCAATGTAATAGGGTTGATCTCAGAACCATTCAATTGTAGGTTTTTGGTTTTTGGTGTTGTCCTTTTCGCAGGTGTTAATACTTAATATATGTTATGTTTTAAAACAAAACGCAGAAATT
>JAPPDN010000350.1 GCA_028824575.1 Candidatus Poribacteria bacterium
TTGAGCAGTAGACCGGTTTCTCATATTTTTGTGCTTCCTTGAGGGTCTGCGGTTGAATAGCGATGCGGCAGGTGCTGCAAGTGCCGTCTTTACCTAAGGCGATAAAACCGCTTTTCACGCGTGCTCTGCCAGATTCGCTTGCCAGTTGTGCTTTTATCCACCGGTGATATTCGTCTCTGCGCACTTTATCGATTTTGGGAAGAAACGCCTTTCGCTGCTTTAACTTTTCACCGCGTTCTGTTTCTAAGGCACGCAGTTCTTGTCGGAATTGCTCGGTTTCGGTGGCGGTTTTTTCCTTTTCCCGATTTACTTCAACATTTAGTTTTGCCAGTTCTTCTTTCAACCGATCGCTCTCCTCCATGAGCACGAGGATAGCATCTTCGGCTTCATCGTCTTGTTCGTCAAGAAATTCAATTTGTCGCTCAAGGGCATTATAAGCTTCGTTAGAGGTAGCCGTTCGCTGTTCGGTTTGGTATTTTTCGCGTTGCACGGCGTTCATTTCAATTTCAGCGGTTCTGGCGCGTTGCACTTTTTCTGCTTCCGCGAGTTCTTCCGATTTTGCTGCGATGTCCGCTTCATATTTAGCGACCCCTGCCTCTAATTGCTCAATCTGGCGTGGGATGGTTTGAAGTTTTTGTTGGATTGACAATAGTTCCGAGTCGCGTTCTTGTAATTGGTAAAGTAGCGCGAGTTGTTGCCGCAAAGACTCGTTAGCCATACACTTCTTGCTCCTTTTCAACGAGGTAGGCGAAAAAAATGCCGAGTTGATACAAAATGAAGAGCGGTATTGCCATCAACAGCATTGACCATGGATCTGCCGGTGTCAGCAGTGCCGACATCACACAAATACCCAATAAAGCATAATTTTGCTTTTCACGAAAGCCGCGTGCGTTAATCACACCGATACGGGACAGAAATGCCATCACTATCGGTAACTCAAAAGCGATCCCGAACCCTAAGATTAACCGGGTTATGAAACTTACGTAATTTTGCAAGTCCCATCTATTCGGCATCTCTGGATACAGTTGTGCTGAGAATTGCAGGACCACTGGTGTAACAATAAAGTAGGCAAAAGCGGCGCCAAGGATGAAAAATGTGAGAATGATCAAAAAAAGCGGAATAGCAAATCGCCGTTCTTCGCGATTTAATGCGGGAAAAACAAATGCCCAGACCTGATAAATGATTATTGGGAGTGACAACAAAATCCCCGCAGTAATCCCGATTTTTAAGAACGCCATGATGCCCTCTAATGGGCCGACTTTCATGAGTTCAGCGTTGACATTGGAAGTTCCAGCACGCATCATGATTGCCAAAAAACCCGATATTGATCCTTCAGAACCGCCTATAGCATCAATGGCACTTGCGATCAGCGTATTCATAGAAGTTCCCAACGGGAACATAATAACCTTCTCAATTGGTCCGCTAAAAGATAGACACACCACGGTAAAGATACCGATTGTGATTGCAGCGATGATGATTCGCCGCCGGAGTTCCTCGAGATGTTCCCAGAAGGTCATTGCGACATCGTTAGCTTCCTTAGCTTCCATAGTGTATTCCGCTCGCGTTATGAGGCTTTCGGAGGTTTAATGTTCGGTTCCGGGTCTTTATCAATTTCATCGGCTGCCTTTGTGAGTTCATCTTGGATCTCGGTACCGGCACTCTTAAATTCTCGGATCGCTTTCCCGAGTGAACGCCCCATTTCGGGTAATTTTTGGGGTCCGAAAATGACGAGCGCGACGACAAGGATTATAAATATTTCTATTCCGCCTATTCCGCCCATGTGCTTGATGCCTCCTTCAATAAAATTTGGCAATTTGTTGCTATCTAAAGTATAGCATAAAATAGACGTGTTGGCAATTAATTTTTTAGTGGTTGTCGGTTATCAGTTTTCAGTTGTCAGTAAGAATGGTTACCAGTTCTCGGTTGTTAAATCAAGATTTTTGGGATTATATCGTCTGAATGCCGGTCGCATGAATCAACGGTATGAATGCCTTATGGGCATTCCCCGGGGCGAGTACGCCGCAAATCTCGGATTGTCGCGGATTACGCGGATTTTAGGATTATAGTAAAACCCATAATTAATAGGACACTCTCAAACAGTCTGAATACCTATAACAGGCATTCAGACTGGAAACCCAAACTAAAAGTTTATGCTACAAAGATGTTCACTTATTTATGGGCTTCACTATAATGGGAAAATAAGGGTGTATGAAATTTCATAGTATTTCACAGTAAGGATCTGAAAAGCCTATGTAAGGACCGCTACGAAGCAAGGTGTGGTGTAGGTTTTCACGGTGTTGCTAAGCGTATCCATTTTTTCATAACTGTGAAATTATGATTTTAAGGTGCTGGTCGTTTTGCTTACGAACGCAGTGTTGGTACAGGTTTACGGGTGTTTCTATTTTTGGCAATTAAAATGTGTTACTGTGAAATTTTTGTTGATTGGTCTAAGGTTATCGGAATGTGGTTGTCTCGCCTATTGTGATCTTGGTTGGATGTGGTCCACTCCACAACAGATAGAGAGGGATTCGGTCATTTTATCGGACAGGTGTATAATCAGAAACGTTCCATAGGCGTCAATTTAGCGATTTTTGGCAGCGTTTTAGCAACTGTTGATATAAACATAGTGAAGAAATACGCAGAAATACGCAGAAATACCCAAGCAAATACCCCTATCAAAGACCCCTATCAAAAACCCCTTACAGGGCTTGGATGCTTGCGCGAAAACGCGGCTATAAACATAGTGAAGAAATCCGCAGAAATCCGCAGAAATACCCAAGCAAAAACACCCCAAGCAAAAACACCTACGGGACGATATGGTTTTTCTAAAATTGACACCTATGGTGCGGTTGCAAATCGCACCATAGGTGTCAATTTAGCGATTTTCTGTAGCGCTTTGTAGCAATGTCTCTACACATGCTGAAGAAACACCCAAGCAAACACCCGAAGCAAAAACATCTACGGGCGCTTCAATTTTTATTTTCAAACTCACGTTAAGCACATCATTTCTCGAAGAAGATGCCAGCGAATGCAACGCAACCGACTCAGGAATGATGGCTGGGAAGCTAATAAACATCAGCACTCCAGCCATCCTATGGTCATTTGACACTACTTGCGTATCAACAGTTTGCGTGTCGCCACGAAATCGCCGGCTGTGAACGTATAGAAATAGAGGCCACTGGCGACCCTCTCACCT
>JAPPDN010001020.1 GCA_028824575.1 Candidatus Poribacteria bacterium
CTCCGGCGCATTCGATTTGATCCGTACTGCCGGGCAACCGACACTATCAGAAGATTATACCGGCATCATTGAGACGAGCCTCGCCGCTGTTTATATCTACTCTGCTGTCTTCACGAAGCAGACGCAAGCCCCGCTGTTTGTAACGGGCGGCGCAACCGATAGCCCTGAGATCATGCGACGCGTCGCTGGTATTTGGAATAGACCGACACTGCCAGTAGAAAAGGGTGGCGCAGCACTCGGTGCCGCGGTCGCAGGAGTCAAGGCACTCCACAACGCAGCAAACGAATCTTTCGACATCGAAGCATTCAGTGCCTCCGTCCTAAAACGCGGCGAACCGATTCAGCCACACCCTGAAGATGTCGAGGCATATCACGGCGAAGGCAAATACCTTGAAAGGTTCCGTGAAAAATACGAACAAATTATAGCAGAACATCCGGTTTAATAGTAGTAGGCATGCGCCGTCATGCCGTTTACATAAAAAATGAAAAAACAGCTAACGCACTTCGACGAAAAAGGCAATACACGGATGGTGGATGTCGGTGGCAAGGAAGAAACACTGCGCATCGCCATCGCCCGCGGGCATATTACTGCCCGTCCTGAAACACTCCGACGCATTGCTGAACAGAAAATGAAGAAGGGCGATGTTTTAGAGGTGGCACGCCTTGCGGGTATCATGGCGGCAAAACGCACCGGCGAGTTAATCCCACTATGTCATCCACTCGCCCTGACTTCAATCCGCGTCGAACTCGCAATTGCAGATGATAGACCCCGAATAGAAATCGAAGCAGAAATTCAGACGATTGGCCGCACAGGCGTAGAGATGGAAGCACTTACCGCTGTGTCAGTCGCAGCGCTCACTGTCTACGATATGTGTAAAGCGGTAGATAAGGAGATGGTCATCGCCGATGTCAGGCTCGTCAAAAAGACGGGCGGGAAAAGCGGTGATTTCATATCCGATTCCGAGACGCAGCTACCTTAGAGAGGACATACTGATGAAGCAGAAAACGCACCAAACACTTATTGTAATTCTCGCGGTTGTTCTGATTTCCACAACAGCGTTTGCAGCAGATCATGTGTTGATTATCGGCGGTGCTGCCGGTGAGAAATCCTTTTACGACGCATTCTGGAACGCTACTTCCCGGTTCCACCAACTGCTCACCGACGATTATGGCTATACACCTGAACAAATCACTTTTCTCTTTGAGGATATGGACGCGTCCGGAGAATCAGGGATCGTTGATACCGAATCAAAGCGTGAACACGTCTTAGCAGCGTTCGCCGAACTCGCTGAAACTGTCCAACCGTCAGATCAATTTCTGCTCTTCATGCTTGGACACGCCTCTCGGACCGGTAGAGGAGACCTGAAGTTTAATCTGCGCGGACGGGATATTACTGAAGCAGAATACGTAACGCTCATTAACAGCATCCCTGCCGAACGTCAGATTTTAATCTTCGGTTTCCCTTATAGCGGTAAACTTGTTCGCCAACTAAGCAAATCGGGACGAATTATTCTCACCTCAAGTTCACCAAATGAGGGCTACTCGCTACAAGCAGGGTTCGGTGATGTCTTCGTTGATGCCTTCTTCTCCGCAGCGAACGATACTAACAGAGACGGCGACATCTCGCTCTTAGAGGCATTTCTATCCCTACAAACACGGACGAAAGCATTCTATGAGACAGACGGCAACGTCCAATCTGAACACCCGCATCTTGATGATAACGGCGACGGAAACGCTACCCGAAACCTGACAACTGTCCGAGAAGAAACAGATGATGGCACGCTCGCTGAAAAAACGTTCTTGGGCACACGACGCTCGGCTTTACAAAGCCCACCACCCGAACCAGAAGTTTTAACGGACGCACAAAGCTCACAGCCGCGCACACCCCCATCTTTCACCGATGCATTGCCCACTGTGCCATCCGAAACCGATGAGAACAAGCCTGAACTTGTAAAACCGGACGGTTCTATCCCGCCTCGCAGCCGTGAGAATCGTAGATCATCATCACTGCCTTACAACTTCATTAGCGAAGCAGACGAACAAGCGATCCAAGCAGCTATTGACAAACCGCCATCTCAAGAAGAATTCCCCGATGATGGGGCTGTCATTCTTTGGGACAGTGTTGACATCAATATCGATGAAAAAAGTCGCTATATCTACTCGACACGACGGGTCGCTAAAATCTTTAACGAAGACGGCAAAGGTCATGCCGAGATCAGCATTCCTTATATGCGTGGCAGAGACGATGTCACCATCCATCACGCTCGAACGTTGACTCCTGATGGCAAGGTTGTCGAACTTGATACAAACGAAATTATACGCGATGTACCACCACCGAGTGCTGTGGACGCTGGGTTGTACGTTGATGCCCGTTTGATGTACGCTACACTCCCAGAAGTTAGCGACGGCTGTATCATAGACTACGCTTATTCCACGAACAACCTCGGACACGTCATGCAAGGCGAATTTTGGCGGCAAGTCTACTTCCAAGGACAGCAGCCCGTACAATATTATCGCTTCACAGTACATATCCCAAAGAAAAAGCAGCTCCATTATCAGGTTTCAGGGGCACCCGCAGCCTCCACAGACGCCAAATCAGGCAGCGCGTTCCTTGATATTAAACCCACAACGACAGAGAATAACTACACCCGCACTTATATCTTTCAGGCGCGAGACGTACCGCCGTTAAAAGACGAATACCTGATGCCTGCACCGCAAGACCTCGCCTATAATATCAGTATCTCCTCCCTCGATTCTTGGGATAAACTGGCGACGTGGTATGCAACACTGATTCGGGAACAGGATGAGATTACACCTAAAATTGAAGAAAAGACAAAACAACTCCTCAGTGGCACCTGGTCCCGAAAGGAGAAGGTGAAGCGGCTTTATGAATACGTGGCGACAAACATCCGCTACCTCGGCTATGAACTCGGTATTTGGGCGATCAAACCTTATCCAGCAGATTTCGTTTTGAAAGTCGGGGCAGGCGATTGTAAGGACAAAACGACCCTCCTCTCCACAATGCTTTCATCTGTGGGTATTGATTCCTATCCTGTTCTCATCTCCGCTGGGGATATGCGAGGTGTCAACGCGCACCTTGCCGATGGTGGTTCTGAGGTTGAGGCTGTCCCGTCGCTCGCCTATTTCAATCACATGATCCTTGTTGTTGAAGGCGATAAAGACGA
>JAPPDN010000755.1 GCA_028824575.1 Candidatus Poribacteria bacterium
CATGGGTGTATGCGTAGGAGAACCACCCGAAAAACTTTTCGCTCACACGGTGCCGTAGGAAAATCTCTGCCCCGTTTACAAAACCTGTTCCTTGATTGCGATATGGTGTTGTGAGAACTGTGTCGGTACTGTCAAAAAGTGCATCGACATTGACGGATCGGGTGACTAATTTTTCCATGTCTTTGTAATAAAGCGCGAATTTGAGTTGTGTTTGTGGTGAGAGTTCATGCTCTAATTCGACAACATAATGTTCGGTGATACTCGATTTCAGGTCTCTGTTTCCGTTCGTTTTGAGGAGTTGATACGCGAAGGGGCTCTGTTCATATCTACCGTAGGCGAATCGGAGGATAGAGGTAGTAGAGAGTGTTAAGCTAAGGCTGCCGCGCGGTTGAATCGAGAGCTCTTCTGTCAAATTGAGGTAATCGAGCCGCACGCCGAGTGCAAGGGACAAAAAGGATAAAGGATCATAGCGGGTCTGTAGGTATCCTTCTGCCTGCTGAAAACTGTAATGAAATGTGTCGAATTTCTCTTCCCAAACGAGTTTCTCATCATCGAAACTGATGATCTCTGGGAGAAAGGTATGTGTGGTACTTTCTGCAGGGCTGAAGGCGAAAAGAAACCCTTGCTCAAGTCGGAGTTTCGGTGTGAGTTCGTAGGAAAGGTCTTCGCGAAGGGTATACGTTGGGACGTTGACTTGGACTGATGAGTAGATGAATTTTTCATTTGCCGATGCGCCGTCTCGGCTTGGATCACCACCGAGATTGATATTCAGGAAATTATAGGAATGGGTAAGGGAGAGATGGGATGTGAGTCTATCAGTGAGATGCGAGCGTAGGTGGACCCCTTCTGCCTGAAACCCGTTCTTGAAATATGCGGAAGAATGGGGGGTTTCTTCTGATCCGGTGTTAGAAAAGTCGAAATGATCTGTCGCACCTATAGCGTTGACAGTGAGATGATGTTTTTCGGTGAGTTGGTATGCAAATTTAAGTTCATAATCCGACCAAGTCGGAAATGTCCAATCAAAGAAAAGTCCGAGTATGAGATTATAGGTTGCGAAACGTCCAGCGATGGATGCGTACCCTTTATCTCCGATTTTGGTTTCAAAGAAACCGTAGGGTGATATAAAGTTGAGGTCCAAAACCCCTGCTCTTTGTTTATTCAAACGTTCGCGCGTTCGGATGTCAATAATCGATTGCGAATCTAACCCGAATTCTGCCCCGTAACCAGCTGCGTACACATAGATATTTTCGATACTATCCGAATGTGTTGTTGAGAAGAATCCACCAAAGTGGAAGGGATAGCTGAGCGGAGTCCTATCCACATAGATGCGCGTATCGCCGGGCGCACTTCCGCGGATATGGAGTGCTCGGAGAAAATCGTTGGGGACACCGATTCCCGGCAGTGTCATGATCGCTCTAAGTGCATCACTTCCGGCACTCGGAATCCGTATCAACTCGCTGCCTCGTATCTCTTTACGGCTGATCGTTGGGGGAAGGCGTTGTCCTTCCACAACCACTGTTTCAAGTTGGACAGTTGTTCCAACGTATACTTTCACCTGCGTGGTCTTACCCGCGGTTACCTCTATTTTTACAGTTGCCGGTGTCTCGGACGTTAGATGTATAATTGACAGGGTATAGGGACCCGGTGCGATACCAATAAACTGAAAATTTCCAGATGCATCGGTTTCTGTAGACACATCAATCTCAATGAAGTGCACTTCTGCCGCAACTAAGGTCGTGCCGGTGTCCTGCGAGTAGACGGTGCCTTCTATATCACCAGTAGTAGGCGAAACGGGCTGTCGGGTGCTTTCCGGTGTATCTTCTTGCGCAGTGTTCGTTTCGGCAAACACAGAGAGCGGCATCATAACCCCAATAAATAGGAGAAATAATAAGCAAAATTTCATGGATGAGTTTTGAACTCCTTTAGGATAGGTTGTGAGGGTGTAAACAGAATGAGATACTTGAAAATCGTCAACCTTGACATGCTGAATAGCGTGCTTATCGCCTATGCAGCCACACAAGCGTTTGTGGATAACACTGAAACCTCACGGTTTCTCAAAAATCGTCTCGTCTAATACGCTGTCAATCTCTGTTTTTGTAATGGTGTAATTGACCGTTAGCGCACCGTCCCCAATGAAGATTTCATAGGAATTGGGCAACATTACACCCTCATAATCCGTATAATCGGCGTAGTGAAAAACCGCGATAGCATTTTTGGCGTTTAGACCTGTATAGGTGGTCTTCGCCCCGACGAGTAGGTTAGAAGTTTTATCAATATAGAATACATCTTCCGTGTCAATAACTCGAATCACCAAGCATTCCTTACCTCGGAACAGCTCATCTTCAATGTGTTGAAATACACTGCTACCAAATTCTTCGTAGATCGCCTGCAATGGATCCATATAGGTTGTGCTTCTGGCACGCCCATATTCTGTTTCTGGAAGGAGTGTTGGACTGCTTCCCATAACGGATTGCCAACCGCCTACACCATCCCAGACACTGGTTTCACTGAAGAGTTCACCGAAGTCGTGTTGGTTATACGATTTTTTTCCAACGACTGCCGCTATTTCGACGCGACCCGATTCGTTCACAAGTTGCCCATTCCACTGCGTTAATTGTGCGTCGCCGGAACGTTGGACATTCCGAATTTCTGAGAGCCGCGCGAGACCGCCAATGGCATTAAAATGTGATTCAAGAATATCGTTCAATTTCATGCCTGTACCCCTCCTTTTATTCGTACCGTTGATATTTCCAAACTGATTTCGGACATCCGGCTTTGATGGCAGATCAAGGACAACGGGTGCGTCAATAATCTCGACTGTCACCTCGGATGTAGCATCAAAACTGTAAGGCCGCTGGAAACGCGCCAAGTATTGGTTGCTGATGCCGAGCATCATCACAACGAAAATAACAGTTGAAGTCGCAAGTGCCCACGGGATAACTGGTGGTTTTCCACCGGTAGGTGGTAGCGGTTTGATACGCGGAATTTCGCGCATGACGTTCTCTGTTAAATTCGGAGACAGTTGAAAACTGCTGAGTACTTCTCGAATCATGGGTTCGTACTGTTTTAAGCGTTCCCGGGCACGATGAACACGCGTCGCGACAGTATTGACCGATACGCCTAAAAACTCACTTATCTCCGCATACGTCATTTCACCGAAGTAATAGAGCGTCAGAAC
>JAPPDN010000726.1 GCA_028824575.1 Candidatus Poribacteria bacterium
TGCCAGGGTTGAGTTCCCAAACGATGCGGGTTAAGCCGCTATACCCTCTGCCCGGAATACACCGATAAAGATGAGAATCACCGGGGAAACGGAGCATCCCGTTTCCGTTGTGGGGTCCAAAGTTTCCATCCCCGACAGTGCGGTAGAATAGGCTACAGGATTCCATCCGGAAGCCATAGCACTCTTGACTTGATAACGCCGGGTGTGCGAGAAACTCGTTGAGAAAGCCGATAACATTTGGATGGTCGGCGAGGCGTTGCATGGGCCCACCGAGCGGAGAACGTTCATGCTCGGGAATTGACTCCGGTTCGTGGCGGAGTTTATAGCCGAATTCCTGCATCTCCGCGAGTTCATCACCTGATAGTACACCGGGGACTAAGAGCCAACCGCGCATGTCAAAGAGGTATTTCTGTTCCTGCGTTGGTGTAACGACGGGGGTACCGTCAGAAGTTGCCAGCGTGAGTTGTGCGTTATCAATGTCGAGTGCTGCGCCGAGGTTTTTATCAACTATAAACGGTTTCGTGTGATTCGTAGTTTCTGCCATGAGAGAATCCTCTTGGTTGTAGGTAAATTAGGACTTACGCAAGAGTCCTTCGTTTGCTTGCCAGATTGGAGGTGATTGACTGGAAGGATGGAAGAAAGGAAAAGTATCCATGACTTTCCCAACTTTCGCTTTCATCCTTCAATATCTGTTTTGTGCGTAAACCTGAAAATATTATACCATTTGTGAAATTATATTCAGCATTTTGCGGTATGAAACCTACCTGAGTTAATTTACTGCCGATAATCATCAGCCGACCAAATTATTGGCAGCGCGGACGGGACGGAAAAGTGTCTGCCGTTTGGCAGGCATCTCCTCAAGCAGTTTCGGATGCGGTTCCCATGCACTCCACTTGCTATTAACGGTGTTGTAACAACTGAAAGTAGCGAGGCGATAGTTCTCCTCGTTCGTCCACGTGTGCGCGCTATGTGTCAACGCTTCGGTGAAAAAGAGGAGTGAACCTGCGGGGCATTCATAAGTGTCCCAAATCGGTGAATCCTGACTCCGGATTGTGTCGGGTGCTGTGTAGACGGCTTTATGGCTTGCTGTAATAAATAGCGTGCCGCCTTGCCGATATTTGACAGGGTTCAGTTCCCAGACGACGCGAGTTAAGCCACTGTGTCCTTTTCCGGGGATACACCGATAGAGGTGCGAATCACCGGGAAAGCGGAGCATCCCGTTTCCGTTGTGGGGATTGAACTTCGCATCGCCGACAGTGCGATAGAACAGGTGGCACGATTCCATCCGGAACCCGTAGCACGCTTGACTTGATAACGCCGGATGTGCGAGAAACTCGTTGAGAAAACCGACAACGTTTGGATGGTCAGAGAGGCGTTGCAGGGGCCCACCGAGCGGTGAGCGTTCGTGCTTCGGAATCGACTCCGGTTCGTGGTGGAGTCGATAGGCGAATTCTTGCATCTCTGCAAGTTCATCACCGGACAACACACCGGGGACCAGGAGCCAACCGCGCATATCAAAGAGGTACTTCTGTTCCTGTGTCGGTGGAACGATGGAGGCACCGTCAGAAGTTGTCTCCGTCAGTTGTGCGTTATCAATGTCGAGTGCTGCGCCGAGGTTTTTATCAACGATAAACGGTTTTGTGTGATTCGTAGTTTCAGCCATAAGAAAATCCTCTTGATCGTAGAGATTGGAATAATCCTCTAAATCCCCGTTATCAGGGACTTACACAATATCTCTACATTCTTCAATGATTTTATCCTGCCTATACGGCTTTGGCGCGTTTGAGTGCGTCCTCAGAAACACTTAAGGTTTTGGCAACATCTTCATCGGTGTGGGACATGGACATGAACCAGATATGTCCCTCTGGTAGGTATAAACCACCATCCAAGGTGGCTTCATAGAAGGTTTTGTGGAATCGCTGTTGTTTTTCGTCATCGCTGTCGGTACTTAAACCGAAGTACGGCATGGGACCGATACCACCGATGCGGGCATTATCAATACCGAGGCGGGCTGTCATCTCTCTGTAACCATCCAATAATTTCTGTCCTTGTTTCCACATAAAGGCGACCCCGTCTTTGGCTTCGAGTTCGTCAATTGTAGCGATTGCAGCGGCGACGAGTGATACCTCACCGTGGAAGGTTGCGGCGACCCAGACATCACCGACTTCACCCATAATTTCTTCTCTTCCGACGACAACAGCGGTGGCAAACCCGTTCGCGAGTGCTTTTCCGAAGACAGACATATCGGGGGTGACCCCGAAGTATTCCTGTGCACCGCCCAAGGAATAACGGAACCCGGTTTTGACCTCATCAAAAATCATCAGTGCGCCGTTGGCATTAACGAGTTTCTTCGCCTCTTCAAGAAAACCGTCTTTGGGAAGGTCCTGCCCGGAAGGTTCCATAATCAAGCAGGCGATCTCGCCAGGGTGCGCTTTAAAGAGGTCCGCGAGTCCTTCAAGATCGTTAAAATCGACGTTGAGTGTGGCGGCAGCAGCACCTGACAGGTGTCCGCGTGCGTGGCTACACCAATCGTGCCATCCGTGATAACCGGATCGAATGATTTTTTCTCTACCGGTATATGCGCGAGCGAACTTAATTGCGCCGGTCGTTGCATCCGATCCGCCAACGAAGTAGGCGACTTTATCCGCCGATGGAATAATCTGCACCAATTTTTCGGCGAGTTCCACTTCAAGTGTATGCCCAAAATTATAGACATTACCCCGTTCAACGACGTACTTAGTGACAGTATCAATCACAGTCGGATAGGCATGCCCAAGGATCATGGGTCCGTATCCCATTAGATAATCGATATAGTCGTTTCCATCAGCATCCCAAAAATGCGCGCCTTTCGCGCCTGCGATCATAACCGGTCTCGGTGGCTGGCTCTGTTTATGGGGTTGCCCACCGCCGACGAGTGCGGCTCTGGCGCGTTTTTGCCATGCGAGTGACTTTTCAAAACTTCGTCCCATCCTAAAACCTCCAATATTCGTATCCTATGCGTTGAAATCCGCTTAATTTTAACAATTTTAGCATAATTCGGGATTTGATGGGAGAATTTCTTGAAAAATAGTCCGATTTTATGGAATAATAAAATCACTGGATTGTTGTGGATAGGATTTATAGCACGTTTGAGAAAAGAGGAAGGAATAAAAAATGGCAGTGAACCTCTTAA
>JAPPDN010001024.1 GCA_028824575.1 Candidatus Poribacteria bacterium
CCTAAAGTGCCAGCAACGAACAGTGTACACCCAATCGCTAATCCGTCCATCCCGTCTGTAAGATTGACAGCATTGGAGGCCCCAACGATGACCAGCGTTGCGAAAGGGATAAATAGGATTCCCAAATCCGGTTGGGCATCTTTAAAAAAAGGGAGAATTAATGAGGTTCGCGTTGCTAAATCGTCAGTTTGCGCGGGGCCCCAATGGTAGAGATAGCCCGCAATCGCCAACGCACCCACCGTTTGCAGCGCAATTTTATGCCACCCCCGAAGGCCTAAGGACTGTTGTTTTACCAGTTTGCTGTAATCATCGAGAAATCCAAGGCCACCGAACCAGAGTGTTGTTAATATCATCAAGTAGATATACGGCTGGTCTAAACGCGACCAAAATACGACCGATATCAGCACAGACACAATGATGAGGACTCCCCCCATTGTTGGTATGCCAGCTTTGTTCTGGTTTTCGGTGTGCTGTTGCGCTTTTGCTACCTCCTCCTGAATATGTTCACCGATGCGCAGCTGCTTCAACTTCCTTATCATAAAGGGGCCCAAAGCGAGGGAAATGAGGAGGGCAGTAGCTGTCGCATAAATTGCGCGAAAACTAATATAGCGAAAGATATTGAATGGTGAAAAGGTTTCAACGAGATTCTCGTAGAGGAGATGGTAGAACATTTTTTCCCACAGGAAAAGCAGTGGCGATCTTACAAGAATATTTTACGCCGTGCTCCCAAGTTTTTCACCTTTCTTCAATTTGGCAAGGCTCGCACCTGCTTGGCTTAGGAGATTGGTTGTATACGTATAGGTTAAAGCATTTTTCCGCCCATGCATTGTAAATGCTAAATCAATCAGTTCCGATACAAGTTGCGGAAACTCAACGTCTTGGTGTGCCCACAGGTAATAACTATATGAACCGGGGATAGTATTAATTTCATTCACATAAACACTTTGATTAGCATCTACGAGGAAGTCAATACGCGCCACACCGGCACAATCTAAAACCTGAAAGGTATTTATCGCAAGCCGTTGTATATTTAACGTTAGTTCTTCCGAAATGGGTGCAGGAATTTTCCGATCTGCACCTGCCATCCCTGAAGATGCTTCCTCTTGATGGATATATTTATCATCAAAACTCAGCAAATTCGCATCTGTTACGGGTTGCTCGCATACAGAAACTGTCTGTTCATCTGTACCCATCACGGCACAGTTGATTTCAACAGGGTTCTCAACTGCTTTCTCAACGAGTATCCTTCGCGAGTAATCTCCCGCTACCTCAACAGCACTGACAAACTCTGTCGCGTTGTTGGCATGACTAACACCAATACTTGAACCACCCATCGCAGGTTTGACGAAGATGGGATAGGAGAGTGTTGTCTCTACATCTTCGATAATCTCGTCGCGTCCAATTTCCCATTCATGATGATCCCACCACAAATATGGAAGTATGGGGAGTTTATTTTCATTGAGAATCGCCTTCATCATGATTTTGTCCATACCGACAGCCGAACCGACAACACCAGCACCAACGTAGGGTAAATTCATGAGCTCTAACAACCCTTGGAGTGTTCCATCTTCGCCATGCATGCCGTGGATTGATGGAAAAACAACGTCTATCGGAAGAACAGTCCTTTTCCGAACCTGCTGACCGAGCCAGTGTTTGGAACTCACAACGAACTTCGGCTCCGGATGAAACTCGACGGTAACTTTATCGAAATCGGACGGATGCGGTAGTGTTCCATCCGTAAAAGTAGATAAATCGCGAAGCGCATCACCGGTTAACCACTCGCCATTTTTTGTAACGTAAATAGGAATGACGTGATAGTTTTCTTGTAAAGCGAGGCAGACCTGATGCGCGGTTACGATTGAGACTTCGTGCTCAGGTGTGCATCCGCCAAATATAAGTGCTACATTGTGTTTTGACATTTTTTATTCGTTGTCAGTTGTCAGTTGTCAGTTTGGTTTTTGATGGATGAACATCTTCGTGTAATCGTCGTTTCCAAATTGGAGAAACAACGGTTCCTAAAAGATTATTGACAATCAGAAACCTTTTAACTGATAACTGAAAGCGGAGCGAACTGATAACTGACAACTATTCCTCGTTATAGTTGTCGGGGAGGTCGTTCTCAAAAAGAACAACATCACCCGTTTGCACCTGTGTTGCTAAATGCTGTTTGACTTCTTCGAGGTTAAGAGCGACGATAATTTGCTGGCTCGAGTATTCAGCAGCCTTCAAGCCATCTAAAATCGGTTTGGTTCGTGTAGGCCCGACCAAAATAACCAGATCGCAAACATCCGCGGCTTGTTCGCCGAGTCGTCTGTTTTCTTCGTATTCTCTCTCGCCGAGTTCTATCATCCCCGGTGTCACCAAAACTTTTTTTCCTTCTCCAATTTCGGTGAGCACTTCAAGTGCCGCTTTTGCACCCACAGGATTCGAGTTGAAACTGTCATCAATGATGGTCACACCGCCCACACCGCTCGTCAGTTGTAACCGATGCGGGACAGGTTCAACATTAGCAATGGCTTCCCCAATCTCTTCAAGCGTCATACCACATTCTATAGCAACTGCCATAGCAGCGAGGATGTTGGATACGTTGTGTTTACCTAAAAGTCGCGTTTGAATTTCGGTGTCAGTAATATCGAATTTCTCAGTATTCGCGTGGACAGTAAAGGCGAGTCCGTTATCCGTGTATCGAACATTCGTCGCGATCAAGTCGGCAGTATCGGCAGCCGAAACCACAGGCGACGCTTCCGTGGCGTAGCGTCGGACGGGACTCCCTGTCTGTTCCCGTTTATCGGCAAGTCCGGCACAAATTTCGTTGTCGCAATTGAAGACAGCAAGTCCATTTGCTGGTAACGATTCAATGAGTTCATATTTTCCTTTTGCAATGTTTTCTATGCTTTTGAACCGTTCTAAATGCTGCGGACCGACAGCCGTGAGGATACCGATTTGGGGAGATGCTAAATTGCACAATTCTCGAATGTCGCCGCGTTTGGAGGCACCCATCTCAACGATAAATATCTCGTGTTCGGCGGTAAGATCACCGCGGATAACCTTGCAGATTCCCATGGGTGTGTTGTAACTGTCAGGTGTCATCAAGGTATTAAATTCTTGAGATAAAATTTGATGCAAAATATACTTCGTACAAGTTTTGCCGTAGCAGCCTGTAATACCG
>JAPPDN010000968.1 GCA_028824575.1 Candidatus Poribacteria bacterium
CGCCGACGACCTCAGCGTTCTGCTGGAGGCGCGCACGAACACGCCCGCGCAAGTTGATAATACGCTCCACACCTTCAGCAGGTAAGAATGAATAACATAAGATGTCTTCCGCTGCTTGTCCAATCCGGTCAACCCTGCCTGCACGTTGGACTAACCTGATGATTGCCCATGGCAGATCATAGTTGACGACGATTGCGCAGTCTTGTAGATTTTGACCTTCGCTGAGGACATCCGTACTGATCAGCACCCGCAGCTCGTTCTCTTGATCGACTTTGTCGCGTTTATCGTTGCTGATAGGACTAAAACGATGTGCCAAAGCAGTGGGATCTGCGGAATCGCCAGTTGCAGCGGCGATGCTTGTCATCCCACGTTCCAAGAGTACATCTGTCAGATACTTTACAGTATCCGCAAATTGTGTGAAGACTAACACTTTATCATCTCGGTGTGTCTGTGTTAAGAGTTCTTGAAGTGCGTTGAGTTTTGCGTCTTTTTCGGGGTCCCATGTCCCGTACTGTTGCAAAATCTTGGTAAGTGCAAGCGCGTCTTCAGTGAGATCTTTGCGAAGCAACGGGTGAAAGAGGTTTGAACGGAGCCACTTAAACCGGCTGTTATACTTCGTTGTGTAGAGTCCGTAGATAGCAGCGGCGCGTTGTTTATAGTCATCGGCTGTGTATGCGTTCGTTTGTGAATCTATTCCATCAACCTGTGCGTCATCGTCATCACCCGAAGCATCTAAGATAAGGGTAGTATCGTCGGTATCCCTATCTTCAAACCGAGTATCGAGCATTTCAGCGTTTTGCGACCCTATTGGTAGCGGCAGGTCGTTCTCAATGGCGTGCAAGAAGATATAGTTGCGTAGAATATGCCGATCAACGGATTGGATGAACGCCTGTCCACTGCTTTCGAGGCGTTTGAAAAGATTCGTCCGGCAAAATCCCATCAACCGTTTTCCACCGCGGGAGAGGTCTTGTAATTGCCGTTGTTCTGTCTCTGTCGGTGGTTCTGACGGTGTGTCAACAATATAATCTTCGAGTCCATACCGCGCGAGTTTAAGATTACTGATGGTATCCACTACGGAATGCGCGTATAATTGCGCGTAGGTGTCGTCGGGGTCTTGCTCATCAATTGTGAACTTCATCGTTTTTGGAACACGTGTCGGGAAGTAGGAAGGTGTTCCATCGGCAAAAGAGAGAAATTTGCGCCCGGTATCAGGATCTGTTTCGGCGTAGTTGTCCATGATGAAGCTGCGCGTTCGGCGCACAAGATAGCGGCGCATCAGTTCACGCCAATCATCAATGAATTCACTATGTTCAAAGGCAGCAAGGGAGCGAACACCACTTTGATGTTTGCGAATAAACTCGGTTTCACTGCCTAACGATTTGATGTATTGCTCTGGACGGATGCCGAGGTCTTCGGTTTCATCAACGAACAGACGGAGTTGATTAGAGAGGTCAAGATAGGTTTTGTTGTAAGGGGTGGCTGAGAGGAGGATCACCTTACTCTCGTTTTCGTGGATATATTCCTGAATGGCTTGGTAGCGTTTACCCTCACGGTTTCTGAGGTTATGGCTCTCGTCAATCATAACGAGACCATAGCGTCGCAGGTCAGGTAATTCATTAATCACCCTGCTAATTGAGAGCACATCTCCCCGTAGTCCATATTCTCTTCGATAATTTTCCCACATACTGACGAGGTTTTTTGGACAGATAATCAGTGTTTTAAGTCCATGATCATCTTCGTATATGCGCGCGAGTGCTGTCCCCATGCGCGTTTTGCCCAACCCGACAACATCCCCTATTAGCACACCACCACGTTTGTTGAGGTGGTACGCTGCGATTTTCACGGCGGCGGTTTGGAATTCAAACAATTTGTCCTCAAATTCACGTGGAATTTGAAATTTGGTTAATCCAGCGCGTGCTTCTTGTGAGAGATGATACGCCATTTTGACGTAGATGTGATATGGTGGAATTAGTTCCTCGCGCGCCCAACTCTCCTCAATAATTTCTGCCAATTCTTTGGAAATATCGATGCACCACCGGTCATTCCAGCGGTCTTCAAACCAGGCCTCTAATTTATCACAAGAATCAGCGTCAACGACATCAACGTTGAGTTCCCCTTGATGTGAAAGTCCAGAGAGAGTTAGATTACTACTGCCGAGGTAACCTACGGTTGGTGCGACCAAGTCTGATCGGTAAATCAGGTAGAGCTTTGCGTGAAGGGTGTGCCGGAGAAAGAGTTTTACCTGGACCTTTTCTTCTCGAAGTTGGTATGCTAATTGGCGTAACCCTATTTCGTCTTGGCGTGTCGGTACGCCTATGGTCAGCTGCTCGCGGAATTCCTCTGCTAATCTGCGTTTGAGACGGAGCGCGGTTTGGTTGTCGATTCCACTGCCCTGTTTCGCAAGCCGCTTGGCTTCACGGAGTTCTTCTTCGGGTAAGCGTTGCATGCCGACGAGCAAACGACAGCATTCGCCTTCGCCGCCGTTCCAATTTTCAATATAAGATCCGAGGCCTCTCCACCCGCGGAGATTGAAATAGCCGACGCAAAAATCTGCGTGTGTGGCGGTTTCAAGCGTTTGTTGGAGTGCGGGGAGCAGTGGTTGGTCGATGTTATCAAAGATACGGGGCATTTAGTGATATTCCTGTTTGTTTTTTTGTGCTGTAGTAATTGTGTTTTGGCGCGGTTGCATGAAGTTTACAGTAGATTTTAGAATTAAGAGGGCACTCTCAAATAATTCTTAGTGCTCGCATCGTCCTTGAAAGTGCCACAAGAGACCAACGGTTTCCTATGCTACAAAAGAGTGCCACAGACTAACAGCCTATGCTACAAAAAGAGTGCCACAAACTAAAAGTTTGTGCTACAAATATGTAGGATTAATTCTGAGTTCCACCATAGGTGTCAATTTGGCGATTTTTGACAGCATTTTGTCAACTATGAATATAAACATGCCGCCCTTACAGGGCTTAGGAGACGGAGAGGACACATTTCTATAAACATACCGTCCCTACGGGACTGAAGAAGTTTTTGAAGTCTTCAAGGTTTCCGCGTAGTATCCGGTTCGGTTAGGAATGCAGATCGCATTTGGGGTCTTTGCTTGGGTGTTTCTTCGCGTACGCCGCAAAACCGCACCTACCAGCCAAAGGCGGGGTTTCAAACCCCGC
>JAPPDN010000689.1 GCA_028824575.1 Candidatus Poribacteria bacterium
TACACCGATAGTACTGCCGATCTGAGTTGTACACAGTTTGAAGCCATGTTTGAATATATCTATTGGGCCGTTTTCGAATCTGAGTTGGCCCACAATGTTGACCACTTCACCACCGATGCTCATACTCTCGACCATGGCCACGAGAGTATGGCCTCTGTCCTCAAATAGGTACCCAATAATCACAAGATCACCCTCATGCCATTCCTGCTGGCCGTCACCGATTTCCATGTAATTCTCGCGTTCTGTCGCATATGAGAACTGTTTCTGAGACATCTTCTGACCGTTGAAAGATACAGCCATCGGCACAAAGCGCACGAAATCTATAATATAACGGCGAAGATCATCGACATTCGCAGGTTCGCGCAAATAGCCGATCACGACCGTGCCCCTAGGTGAGGCAATCTCCGAAGGTTCCTTCGTTACGGACGGAATGGAGGAACCCGCTGCGCGTATGTCTGCTTCGGAAAGTCGAGTGAGAGTTCCGTGCTCGCAATCTTTCGTCTGGGAAATCACCACCAGTTCTTCACAAACGCCAAAGTTGGCAAAACCGCCAATTCCGAATGTACCAACACAGCCAGCACTTAGAGCTTCTTGTGTTCGCTTTCCGCTCGCGCCGATTGTCCAAAAGAAGTTCTGGAGGTCGTTGCCCGACATACCGATACCGTTGTCACGAACGATAATCTTTTTGTCCTGAACAGTGATCTCGATTTTGTAGCGTTCGTCTTTGAGCGAGATATGCTCTCTGTGTGCCTGCATCCGAATTGCGTCGACAGCATTTTGGACATTTTCTCGGATAAACGCGAGGGGCGTTTCATAGACCTGCTTGGATATAATTCTCAGAACGCTCGGGAAATCAATCCCTGCTTGAAACGATGTGTGTTCTTTAGTCATATCTTCTCTCTTATTGCGTCGTTGATCTGCTCTCGGAAATTCCTATCTCCGGTCGCTTCGACGATCTTTTGTCCTATCTCGGAAAAGTAAGCAGCCTTTGCTGGGAACTTCTTGATGCCATTGAGGACTACGCCTTTGGCCTTGTCTGTGCATCTAGCATCCGCAAGTAAGATCGCAAGACTCCCGAGGTCGGTGAATACGACCGTTTCAGATTCAGCTAGTGATTGGTAATACTGTATCGCCTTTTCCTTGTCCGTTGACTCATCTGAATTAGCAAGGGCTAACGCCAGCATACGTTTCGCTTGGCTGGAAACCGTTAAGTTGGCAAAGCCCAAATAACGTTCGGCCTGCTCGCGTAGGTCACTCCACTCCTGAGCACTCGCAAGTTCGTCCAACAGATCCAGAGTATGTGAAAATGCTTCCTGTGGTTCGCTAGTAAGTAACTGGGAATCTCTATCATAAGCCTCTATACGTTCTCGGAGAGCTGAATCGGTTTCACACGCTACCGTCAAAGCTTCGCCATACTGCTTAATTGAATCACCGTGTTGCACAAGTATCTCAGATAACGGTTCGCGATTGTAGAGGATGTGGAGAACATTTCTGAACCTCATGAATTCGGCGGTTTTGTGCTTTAGATCACTATACTCTATCCCTTGAAAGGCGTCGAACGATGCAAATATATAACTGTTATGAACTGGGATAAGAAACTCGGATTTGTGATTTAGCACCAGTGCTGATAGATAATGAGCCCAAGGCGCAAGCGAAGGACAGTACGTTTGCATAGCCATCGCGAGTTCGCCTACACTGCATATTTGTGTTGGTATTACTTCGATTTGGTAGTCCTTGGATGATGTACGCGAAAAAGTACCGTTAGTAGGGCTATACTGAAAGCTCTCTACATTTCTGACGCCGCGCAGCAAGTCGAGCTTTACGACGTAGTAAGCATTACGGGACTGGCGCGTCTCGAAGGATGCCCCGGCAGCTAATGTTAGACAGCCTGATCCGCGAGGACCTACAGTGTGTGCCTCAGGCTCATGGAGATGTCCACAATGGAAGAAGTGGAATATCTCTTCAATGCGGTTCTGAACAGGATGCCGGTCGAAATCTTGAAGCAGGTGGAGAGGATGATGTGCCATCCCTACAATGATATTTGGAGGGTCGTTTTCTTGTCGCACTAAGTTGATAGCGTTGATTACCTGCCGTTCACCAATGAGTAACTTGCCGTGGTCATCGCTCCCACCTTCAGCTAACCATGCCGAATCCAAGCCAACAATCGCCAAGTCGATTTCCTTGATCTTCAGTCGCGATACATAGCCAAGCCCATCTGCCGTCTCGGTTCTGTCTTGGCCTGTGAAGTAGGACCTCTGGAAATGCCGGTAGTTTTCCTGCCGCATAAGTAGGGTTTCTAAATTTTCACCGCCTTCGAGAAGGATATCCACCTGATTCGGATCACGGAGTTCGGCGCGGGTACCTCGAAAGCACATACTCTGTCGAGTACGATCAATGTCGTGGTTCCCGGCAACGCAGAAAATCCGCTCCTTAGGAACTTTCGACGCGATTTGAAAATCCTCAAAGAAGCGCTCTGCCAGCTTATATTCCTCCGTCTTTCCCGAAAAGGCGGTATCACCAGTCATGAGTACAAAATCCAACTCATTTCCTGCTGCACGCTGTTCCTCAACATTCTTACACATCGCTTTCAGAACAACATCCTGCGACCACTGCCTGTCAGAGCGTAGGTGAATGTCAGAAATGTGAAGCCAAGTGATCGGACGCATGTTACCCTTCATCAAATGAGATATATGATCCACAAACCCGGAATGAGCCTCAAGATTTATCATCCGAGTCGCTTGAGGGACCTGATTGACCAGTACCTCCTGTAGGAGGCTCAGGCGGTGTGTCAGCCGGTTGATCGCTTGTGGGGGGGTGGGGATCCTTTGCTGGTTGGTATCCCCCCTGAAATGGACGAGGACGATAGCCTCTGTGTTTATCATTGGGCGGTATTGGGTCATTCGTATTTTGCCTATTTTTTGACATTTTTTATTCCTCCTGGGGTTTTAAAAAACTCAATTAGATCGTACTGATCTTTTCGGATTACTGCACCATCTGAGCCATCAATGGCGGCCTCGAATTTTCCGTCTTTATCTACACGATATACTGTTTCCAGATAAATATCACCCTCCGTTGGAAAAGATGTTACATAGGACTTGAAACCATAGTATCCCCCAAACTTATTGCCATCCTTGAGTTGCCCCAAGACGAAACC
>JAPPDN010000091.1 GCA_028824575.1 Candidatus Poribacteria bacterium
TTTCAATCAAATACCTGATAACACAACGCTTCTCTAAAAAATGGGGGTAGGTGAGACTCCTACCATCTTGTTTTTCCCTATCTTGTGTGGTATACTGTTGAGACCTAGTCCCATCATCCTCGTCAAAATTGACTTTAGACGGCTTTGAAATCCTAACAGCGAAGTGTCTTCCTATTTACCGTTATAAAGGAAACTATCAAAGATGGATATACCGTTATCACCCATAGAGAAAAGTCTTTCGCGTTCTCTCAAATATGAGATTCGTCTTGCAAAATGCACGAAGTTCAAGAAGAACCGTATCTTTCGCTGTTGGGTTGCCGATGGACCGAGTTCCTTGCCAGAGGTGTTTCTCGTCAAGATAGCAAGACATACGAAACGTGAACCCTATAATCCTAAATCAAATTGCGTTGGGAGTCCGGCTTGGAAGTTTTTCAATGAATGGGCTGCACTTCAATTCTTGAATGAAATTGATGGTACCCGGACACTGGGACCCCAATTTATCGCGGGCGATGCTGTTGAAGGACTAATCGCATTTGAATACGTGCCGAAAGCGCGCTCATTTAGGGATATATTACGCGATTCTAATGAAAACGAGCGAAGTTGTGCACTACTTGCTCATGCTCAGGCAATTGGACGTATGCACGGAGCTACCTATGGTAGGAAAAACGAATGGCTCCATCTGCGGACGAGTCTTGGAACATTCCACCAAACAGACCCTGACACATTTAATGGAATACTCCGATCTTTTCGCAGACTCGCGACATCCCTTGAGCAACCCGTATCTGTCGTTGTTGAAACTGAGTTATCTGAATTAAAGGAGACGCTTTCGGAGGGCGAACCCTTTTCCGCTCTCAGACACGTGGATATTGCTCCACAGAACTATCTATTGCTCAATGGCGGTGTAAAACTTGTTGACTTTGAGTACAGCGATTATGGGCATTTTCTCCTTGACGCGCCTCTCGGCCCCTATCCTTTTTCAGTGCGCTGGGAATGCGATGAAGTTCTGACGAGAGAGATTGAAAGTGTTTATCGGGCAGAACTATCCACTAATTTCCGCGGGGCACTCGATGATGCTATCTATTACAAAGGGATCCTGGCAGCTTGGATATATTGGTTACTACGTCTTGGACCAATGCCTAATGCGCGCGGGAATATGATAAAAGGAACTGATGCGCTCGCACGTCGATGTAAAGCAGTCGCACGTCTGAGCCGCGAGATCAATTACCTGCCACGGATAGGAAGTATCTTGGAGCAAGTAGCAATCATTCACGAAAACCAATGATGAAACAAAAATACTTTTACCACGAACATCTCGCAGATTATGCTGAACTGAAGGCAGAGGGATTCATGTCAAGGGGAGAACTTTATGGAAATCCCGACGATTTCAGAGAGTTCTCCTCCAAATCCTTCTTAATAGAGACCTTGCCACGCTTAGATATCAAACCTAATGCCCGCGTTCTTGAACTCGGATGTGGGACAGGTCCTGTCGCATGCTTTTTAGCGCAATTAGGCTACCGAGTCCATGGAATAGACATCATTCCTGATGCCATTGACAAAGCGAAAGCGATTGCTGCCGAGCAGTGTTTAGATATCCAATATGAGGTATTAGATGTTTGTCAGCTTCCACGGAAAGGCAATCCATACCAACTCATTGTTGACAGTTTCTGCTCACAAAGCATGGTTACCGACCCAGATAGAGATGCAATGTTTTCAGGGATCAAGTCTCGACTCGCCAAGAATGGCTACTTTTTGATGAGCTGTTGCGTTTTTGAACCCGATCGAGAAGATGACAAAACCCAGATTGTTGATAGCACAACAGGGAAAGTTTACACCCGCTTTGACCAAGACGCACTTTGGGATAGCGACACCGAAACGTGCTACACTCCATTTCAACTGGATCCTTTCAGACCCAGTGTCGGACCCGAAGACTATGAAGGAACGATTTGCGTCAACGGCACTTGGTACATTCATCAGCGGTGTTATCGTACTCCTAAAAATTTGCGGTTAGAACTGGAGCGTCATGGGTTCACAGTTCTCGAACAGAACGGTGAGGTCACTGAGAACGCTATCTGTGTCCATCAGGGTGCTTGTCTTGCAATTTCTTATAACCAACATCAATAAGCATTAACATAGGAGTTTAGAATTGGCTGTGAAGATTGTCATCTTTGATTTGTTTGAAACACTGATCTCGGAATTCGACGCGGGGCACCCTTCAACCACCGAAGTCGCGCGGACCCTACAGTTGCCTGTAGAGGACTTTCAACGGGAATATGTGAATCATCGACCGGCACGATGTACGGGACAATTAGACTATGCAGCGTCTCTGCGTTATATCGTTCGGAAACTTGGAGGTAAATCTCCTGAAAACATTATTAAGACACTCGCTGAGCGTCGCCATTCCGCTTTTGCGGGGCATCTGCGTCATGTAGAACCCGAAATCCTTGATATGCTCAATGAAATTGCCACTTCGGGTGTTAGACTCGGTCTCATCAGTAATACTGATGGTTCTGAAATCTTGGACTGGGCAAATAGTCCTTTGGCACGCTTTTTTGCGGTAACGGTATTTTCCAATGTGGTCGGAATGGTCAAACCCGATCCTGACATCTATCAACACACATGTAAGAATTTAGGTGTTGCCCCGTCAGACTGCATATTCATAGGCGACGGCAATAGTGATGAACTCCGAGGTGCAGCGCAGGTTGGGATGTCCCCGTTTTGCGCCGCGTGGTTCCTCCGTCAGCACACAGACTTGCTCGGAGAGGATATTGTGATGCGTCGAGCGGCAGGCTATCCAGTGTTGGCCCATCCATCAGAGGTGGCTGATCGGGTGCAAGATATTTGTGCCGCCCGTTAACGATTAAAAGGCTCACACATCATAGCGCGTGAAGGCGAGGAACGCGCCCATAAAGAAGACCATATTGAATAGGAACAGCAGTAGGATATCCAAACTGGCTTTGGTGAACGCGGTGGAAAAATCAGAGGGAGGGTCGTCAAATTTGGGAATCTTATCCAAAGTGATTTGCGTCTCCCGCAATTGCTGTCTGTCTGCATCTTCAAGAAAGCGGTTGGGATTAAACGGATATTCTTCGTAGGTAAAAAGATCAAGATCCGTCCCGGTGATACTCTTGAAAGACTTTCCTTCAAAATCCGC
>JAPPDN010000765.1 GCA_028824575.1 Candidatus Poribacteria bacterium
CTAACTGCTTCCGAACGCCCGCGTGTGAAATATCCTCTATTCGATAATAATAAACAGTGTTCGGTTTAGCGGTGGTGTCTGTCCATGTATAGGTGCGGCGTTCACTTGTTGTGCCCGCGCCTTGGATCATAGTTGGGTTGACAATCTTGAATTCACTGTTCTTTGTTTCACTGCGGTAGATGTAGAACCCCGCGTTGTCCAACTCCGATTCGGTTACCCATTTCACAACAATACCCGCATCAGTGCGCTCTGCACGAAAATGGGACAATGTAACCGGTACTGGCTCACTGCTTGTAATAAGTGCCCGTCCTGTTTTTGCTGGGGCGCGAAACACAGCGAGGTTTCTGCCATTGGTGTCTTTGACGATCCATATCTCATTTATTTTACTTTTTTTCCCTCTAATGTAACCAGAAGTAACCCTGTTGTGGAATCTTTCCGTACCATCAGAACGGACACGATAGAGCAAAACATCAACTTTGG
The DNA here is from genome assembly GCA_028824575.1 of Candidatus Poribacteria bacterium. Taxonomy (GTDB): domain Bacteria; phylum Poribacteria; class WGA-4E; order WGA-4E; family WGA-3G; genus WGA-3G. Next base: position 481 of record JAPPDN010000765.1, read on the forward strand.
CAAGATTCACAAAGATGATTATGGTGGCATTACCCAGAACATTTGATTCAGTGAGATGTGAAAGTTGATCCGGATTATACGGTTTCAAGTTTACCCACTCGCCACCGCCGTCGCTGTTTGGGTGCCTTAATTGTTGATATAGTGCTGCTAACCCGGGCCATCCTCCAAAGATGGGAGAATCCTGCGGATTGAATCCGTGAAGATGCGGCAGATCAGTTCGTGTTTGGACAGGTGTATATCGCCATTCACCATCACTATAGATTTCAGTTAGCAATGCCGCGAGACCCGGATCATACGTTTTTAACGTCTGCCGTGTATTGCCGAAGCGATGAAAGCTGCCAGCACCATTGGGATAAAACCACGCGTGTGTGCCTTCAGCCCAGTATTCTCTTCTATCTGAAGAAGCATACGTGCCCTTCCACAATCCTTTTTTCATTGCTGCTTCATACGTCATCCGAAGCCTCTCATCAAACGTGGGATCCAAGGTCTTTAATCCGAGGAGGTGTATACCATGTGCAAACTCGTGAATCATAACATTGTATGTGCCGCCGCCGCCTAGATAACTCAGAATGTTTTCCTCAGAAGAAGTTACCGTTGCCCCTTCAGTGCCGCCCCAACCCCGTTCACGGAACACAAGAAAATCGGGACGAGGGTCGCTGCGGTATTCGGGAATCTCTGTGATTATCTCAGTATGTGCTATCACAGCGAATCGGGCCCTGTTTTCTACCATGGATCGTAGCACCTCCGGACGGTGTCCGATCATCTTTGTAATGAGCCATGCTGCCTCCTTTAGAGCATAAGGATTGACCTTTGCCGATGCTATAACAGGCAACCCTCCGACATCAATCCACTGTTCGTAAAACGGATCAAGCTGAAAAAAGCCACGGACAATAGGCGGAGGTGGAACAGGTTCAGGGATATTAACGCTATTTGGCGAATTCACATCTGGTACCTGTTGTAGGTAGGTGTCAACGTGCAAGATTCGGACTCCATCCCTACCATCGCCAGCAAGCGAGGTATCAATATGCCAGATTCGGACTATTCCGTCTTTAGCACCAACAGCGAGAGATGTCCCATCATGCGAAAAATCAACAACAGGATTCCTCCAATCGGGAGTTCCTGACAACTCGGCAACTTTTGTTCCATCTTCAACCCACCGGAGACTTACGGACCCGTACAGTGCGCCAACGATCACCTTCCCATCGGGAGAAAACGCAATATCATAGTCCCCTGCCTGTGGAATTGTGCGTAGGAGCTCCCAAGTCGATACATCCCACACCTTGACTTCATCGGAGGAATGGGAGCTTGCTAAGTATCGGTCCTCTGACGAAAATGTGACAGCCCGGACATCCACCAGATCGTTTTTTAGTGTCGTGACAACTTGTCGCTTCTGAACATCCCAGATTTTCACGGTGCCAGAACCGTCTTTTGACGCATCTCCAGCAGCAAGAAGTTGACCACCTGATGAGAAGGCTACCGTTTGCACTTGCTGGTCGTGCGGAAGGGTTGCTATCTCTGCCTGGCGCCCTATGTCCCATAGTATTACATGCATCCAGCCTGCTGTAGCCAGAAGCTGCCCATTCGGGGAAAAGGCGACCGAGCGAAATAGTGTTCCTTCCCGAAGGGTCGCTATGTTTCGTTGATTGTGGACGTTCCAGAGTTTAATAGTTCTGTCGTCGCTTACACTCGCAAGCATTTCCCCATTGGGAGAAAATGCCACTGAGTTGACTTGACCCGTGTGACCTATAAGCATTTTCACACTGTTGTCCGCTAAATTCCACAACTTTATCGTGTGCTCCTCACCAGCACTGGCAACAAGCGAAGCATCCACCGGAGAGAATTCGACTGTCCGCACACCAGCTCCATGCTCAAGGAGCATTGGCTCTTGCGCGAAACCGTTCTGTAAAAGTGCTAATGTTACAAAAGTAGATAGTGTTAGGAGAAAATGAAGTGTGATCTTCATAGGATGGGTTCCTTTTGTGAGAAGGGTAGGTCTCTGCGCTTGTATGTATGAAAACACAGAGACCACGGCCTAAGTTTTGGAGAAGAGAAGGTTATTTATAGACATGGCACTCCTACGGAGTGCGGTCGCTTAAATCCGCCTTTTCTATAGACATACCACCCCTACGGGGTGAAGAGAGTGTCGGAAAAATCGTGTTACAATACACAGAAATACCCAAGCAAAAACATCAAAATCCGTTGGTAGCAACTTTTATCAATATTAAAGACACATTTTTTTCGAAAAAGGTTACATCACGTGAAAAAAATATTTTGTCAGGCAATGATTTTCAACAGTAGAAGGATCTCCGATTCGGATTTTGCGCCGTGATTCCCTCCGAAAATTGAGGAAATCACGAAAACTATAGCAAAACCTACCATTAATTCGGCACTCTCAAGGTCAAACAGTCTGAATGCCCCTTGAGGACATTCAGACTGGCACAACCTAACAGGTTATGCTACAAAGATGCCTATTTACTTTTAGAGTTCACTGCAAATAAAATAAGGCGAGGTCAGAAAACCTCGCCTTACGGATTATTCAGGGATAAACTTTACTGATATTCAGGTTGCGCTTCCATCGCTGGATAGATTTCTATATCCGATCGCGTGATGAAGACACTGCTGGTCATTTGATACTATTTCCGAATCAACATCTTGCGGGTAGCGGTGAAG
>JAPPDN010000163.1 GCA_028824575.1 Candidatus Poribacteria bacterium
ACAGACCGAATCATCACGGCACTTAAACAGGACGGATACCAGTTTGTACAGTTGTCGGATTGCCTCGCAGTGGAGAGTAATCAGAGTTAACAGTTAACAGTCATCAGTTAAGAGATAGTTTGCTTGGGCAAATTCCTCTTTAACTGACAACCGAGAACTGACCACTATTCTTCAGTCTGCTGGCTCTACAGAAATTTTTGCCTTAAAAGCGTTGACAGACGTTTCTGCTTCATTTGAATACCCAATAGCACCCAACTTAAAGAACTGAGCTCGGTCAAAACGATGCGTAATTTGTCCTGTCTCGCCGGATCCACTCCACGCCCAAGCAAGTAGGTCTTTTTGAGGTATTCCTGCTGTTGTGGGAAATTCTGTATCGCCGTTAACCAGATGAAACGTGCCATCACCGTCTCCCCTGCCGACTTCAATATCAACGGTTAGCGTGCCGCCCTTTTCAAAGGCACTTACATCAATGATGACGATGGTATAATCATGGCGGCCGCCTATTGGTGTCTGAAAAGTGTCCAATACGGCTTGCGAAGGATGCTCAGGGGTAAAAACAAGATTACCCAGTCCGGGCTGTTTTCCTGCCAAGGCTTCTTTGAGAAATGTGAGATAATATTCAGATATTGAAAGTTCCTTCTTCTCACTGTCGTCGCTGAGTTCGTTGACCAATTGCCTACCCATTAGTTCAAACGCAGACGATATAACCAAGCAATCTACGGGTGAGCCTTTTTTCGGTCCGGTTTTCCACCCCTTAATAATTGCTTGAGCCAGAGGATGCTTTGTGTCAAAGTTCTTAGCCTCGCGTTCGCGTCTTTTAGCAATCGGTTCCCGCAAACTCTGAATACGTCCCAATTCAGAATTGGGGACCCAGGTGTTAATAAAATTGTCATTCAAGAATTCTATGATTTTATCTTCAGAGAGGACACCTGCCCTCAACCCCTTGCCGCTCCCTCAGCAAGATTCATCGGCGAGCGGTCCATTTATTGAAATCGCATGGATCGGTTTCTGTTCGGCGGGTGCCAATTCCAACGCTTCCGCCAGCGGGACCCAGTTAATTTGTTCTGATTTGTAGAAACAGCGTATCAGTTTGTGCTCTGCTTCTTCTTGTGTAATGGATTCTATAAATTCAGTGCTTGGCACGCCATCTTCTGTTCCTGTATGGAGTTCCATTTGGGGGCAGAAACCTATATCCGTAGACCAAGTAGGGGTTTCAGCGTCTTCCGTCCTGTTCCACCAAGTGTCGAAATTCAGGGTGCCTTTAGGGACGTGCATCTGAAAAAATACGACGCTCTCTTTGGCTCGATCAATAACAAGATGTCCAGCGAATTGAGAAGGTGTGAACCAACCGTTGGGTAAGGCAAATTCCGCATGGATACGAAATACAATGTCAACGCATTCATCGTTGTAGGCACGCAAACATGCCCACAGTCCACAGGAATCCCCTGAATCGCCGTGCATGTCCAGATGGGGTTCAGGATGGAGTTGCTTCAGCAGTTCGAGAACACCGGCGTGCTCGATTTTCCAGAGCGTTCCCACTGAAACGGCTTTCTTAGGAAGAAAGTCGCGAAAAATTGAGGTAGAATACTGTTTTTCTGGATCAGCGACGTGCAAATTTGCCAAGGCATCCCATCTTACATGAAAGTTGTACTGTGTGTATTCAATTGGCGCGATAAAGCCTTTAACAGAAATTTCTGCGTTATTGTCAAGATTAATCGTGATTTTGTTTGGTGAAGTTTTCATTTTAAGTTCCTTCTACAGAAATTTTTGCGTAAAAAGCGTTTATATCGCCTATTTCACTCCATTGGTCTCCAGTCACACATAACTTAAAGCGTTGACCACGCTCGAACTGATATGTAATTTGTCCAGATTCACCGGGGAATATCCCCCAGACTCTGGTAAGTGCGCCAAGTGCCTTCTTATATTCATCGCTTTCTTGGCTGTTCCATTCTGTAGGATCAATGCCATCAGGCACTTTTTCCGTCGGGAGTTTTTTGTCACCGTCGAGGAGATGGAAAATCCCTATTCCGTTGTCTCTCCCGACTTGGATGTTGGCAGTGAGTGTGCCACCAACTTCAAACGCCGTGGCATCAATGTAGACAACAGTGTAATCCTGATGTGCGAGCATCGGGGTCCGAAAAGTATCTACGACCTCCTTTGAGGGTTGCTCCGGCGTAAGGATGAGATTACCCAACCCGGGACGTTTTCCTGCCAAGGACTCCCTGAGAAATAGTAGGTAAGGTTCGGCATGGTCATCAGACTCCGTCAGTTTGTCAAGGAACATATAAGCAGCGTGGTCAGGTTCCGTCATGTTGTCGAGAAATATATTGTAGTCTATGCCACCCATCGCTTCAAACTCTGGTGAGATAACCAAACAATCCACGGGTGAACCTTTTTTCCAGGTTTTGATAATTGCTTGTGCTAAAGGATGGCTTGTGTCAAAGGTCTTACCTTCGCGTTCGCGTCGCCTTGCAATCGGTTCTCGCAAACTCGGGGTTCGTCCTAACTCCGCGTTGGGGACCCATGTGTTGATGAAGTTTTCGTTCAAAAATTCTATGATTCGATCTTCAGAGAGCTCAACTGCCCTCAGGATTTTACCACTCCCTCAGCACGCCTCATCAAAGAGCGGTCCATCTATTGAGATGACATGGATCGGTTTCTGTTGTGCGGGTGCCATCTCCAACGCTTCCGCCAGCGATACCCAGTTGATTTTCTGAAACTTATAGAAACGCGAGGACAGTGCGCGTTCCGCTTCTTCTTCCGTGATTGACGCGGTGAATTCGACATCGTGCAGTTGTGTACCAGCACAGAGTTCCATTTTCGGACAAAAACCGATCTCCGCGGCAGTCCCTTCATCTCGCGTCCAACCCGCATCGAAGTTCAGTGTTGTTGGCGGCACGTACATTTTAAAGGAGACGATCTTCTCTTGGCGTCGGTCAATGACGAGATGTCCAGCAAATTGTGACGGCGTAAACTTACCGCGCTCCATGATGAATTCGGCATGGATACGGAACATAATTTCAGCGAGTTCGCCATTGTCCGCACGCAGACATGCCCACAACCCGCGAGAATCCCCAGAATCAATGGTCAGTTTCAGGCGTGGATTCGGGTGAAGTTGCCTTAGTAACGTTAGCGCGCCTTCTGCTT
>JAPPDN010000657.1 GCA_028824575.1 Candidatus Poribacteria bacterium
ATAATTGTTCGCCGGGATGCTGGAATTTGGTAGACAGGCTAGGTTCAGGGTCTAGTGTGCATTACGCGCGTAAGGGTTCGAGCCCCTTTCCCGGCATCTATGAAATATTGTGTAGGCACGCTATCCACGCGTGCCTATTTACTTTATTCTTTCTTCAATGTCTCCGGTACCAGCCACAAGAAAATCCCGACCGCGAGATAACCGATGCCTCCCAACGCGAAACCAGAATAACTCAACCCGAACAAATCGGCAATATTGCCGACGATAACGGGGCCTGCTGAACCGCCGAAATCTCCTGTGAGCCGCCACAAACCTAAGAACTCGCCAGTCCCCTCTTGTGGTGCTAAATCAGCACCAAGAGTCATCATTGTTCCCGAAGCGATGCCATTACCGAGCCGCATCAAAATCGCTGCAAGCAGCAACCACGTAAATGTACCTGTAAACGGCATCAATACCATTCCGGTGGCAAAGATGCAAATTCCAGGGACTGTCGCATACCTGCGACCAAATCGGTCCATCATAAATCCAGCAATCGGAAACATTGACATGTCTACCGCTGAAGATACCATGACGACCGAACGGACCTGTTGCGTTGTTAATCCGACAACCTCGTCGGCATAGAGTGGGATGATGATATGACACCCACGGCGTAGCGTTTGGACGCATACCTGCCCTACGCCTGCTGTAGCGAGCAGTCGTGCATGCTGACGCGATATCTGGAGAAGGTGTTTCAGATAGGGAGTTTTCTTATCGGCTGTTTCACTTCGGCGGCGGTGTATCTTTGGAATGAAGAAGAAACAGAGGAAAAGGTTCAGCAACACAATTCCTGCATAAATAAAGAAGGGCAAGCGTAAGTTTACACCGAGGAAGATAGAAAAGAATTGTCCTGCGAAGGTCCCCATCCGGTTTACACCACCGAACAGGGCAATCGCTCTCCCGCGATTCGCTATCGGAATTACGTCTGTCATATAAGCGTGCCGGGCGAGCATCCACAATGCATTCCCGACTCCGCCGATCAACTGTGCACCGATAAGTTGGAAAAAATTCGTTGCCGCACCCATACCGACAGTTGACAAACCTATCATCACTAAACCGACCAGCATTGACGGTTTGCGCCCGAGTCGTTCTACTAAAATACCCGCCGGGATGTTTCCAAGTACACCGACAGCAAGGACAACTGTTGTTAACGTATAGGATAACTCAAACGATTTAACGTAAATTGAGAGCGTTGGTGAAACAATGCCTCCACCTGTCGCCAACAAAAAGGCTGGAATGTAGATGGGGAGGATCAACGAGACTCGGCTAAATTTAGGGTTGTTCAATTTTGGGTGCCTTTCAGCACAGATAGCTTTTTAGCACGCCTCATTTTCAAAAAACAGTGCGCAAAGCGTCCACGTAGCAGGCATGGGTTGCCTCATCAAACAGGATAAACTGAATCGTTGCTGGCACAGTGTTACTCTGGAGCACAAGTTCTTTCACCGCAGTCAGGGCAACGACTGCCGCTTTCTCCGTTGGGTATCCATAGATACCGGTGCTAATCGAAGGAAAAGCAATGCTTTGAATGTTGTTTTCTACAGCGAGTCGGAGACTCTCCTTATAACAACTCGCAAGCAGTTCTGCTTCACCTGAATTACCGCCTTCCCACACCGGTCCAACTGTGTGAATCACATATTTCGCGTGAAGGTTACCGCCTGGGGTGATGACCGCTTCACCAGTAGGACAACCGCCTTCGCGTCTGCGGATTTCTGCACATGCCCCCTCAATTGCATCCCCACCAGCACGCCGTATCGCGCCGTCTACACCGCCGCCGCCGACGAGTTCGCTGTTCGCTGCATTCACGATGGCATCCACCTGAGCTTTCGTGATATCGCCTTGAATCATTTCCAAGTCTGTTTGTTTAATCTGCTTGTTCATTGGACTGTCTCCGTATCGTTACCGATTCCTCTGAATGAAACCTACCCTATGCAGCTCCTGTAAAATAAAAGGCTCTACAGGAGTATCACTTTTTAATTGTGCATAGCCAATACTTTGGTCAGTGCAGAAACGTTGCAGATTGTTGCAGAATGCCTGCTGTTGATCCCGATATTGTGCAAGGATTTCTGCATTAATCGTGACGGCTTTAGTTTCACCTGTTTCGGCATCTTCCACCAACCAATCCGCGCCAGTAGGTGTGTTTTCCAAGTGTGTTTGTGGGTCCATCTCTTCTGGGCTTATCAAATGGATAGCTGTGAGGGAGAACCCGCGTCCTAAGAGTAATTTGAATCCATCGGCGTAGCCGTGCGGATCCAAAAAATCTGAAAGTATGACGACCATGCCAGCACGTCGTTGGTACATAGGAAGTCGCTTAAGGCATTCCGTTAGCCGCGTTTGCCCGGATGCTGTCATTGCGTTGAGTGCTTTCGTTAACCGTGGGAATTGCGATTTGCCTGTCGTTGGTGGCAGCGTTGGCGAGAGTCGTTCAGCACATGTGTAGACTGCAACGCTGTCAGCGTGTGCTAAAGCGATATAACCCAACGCCGCGGCGATCTGCTTAGCGCACGTCAATTTGGTAGGCGATCCAAATTCCATGGAACGGCTATTGTCAATGAGTAGCACAAGTGATAAGTCTTCGTCAGTGTGGAAGAGTTTGATAAAGAGTCTGTCTAACCGTGCGTAAATGTTCCAATCGACATGTCGCAGATCATCGCCGGGTTCATAAACACGATAGTCAGCGAATTCCATACCTGCGCCGCGATTAAGGCTTCGCCGTTCGCCTCTGAATTTGCCGCGGAACACATGCTTCGAGCGCATGTAGAAGGGGTCAAGTCGTTTCAAAAATTGTGGTGTAAGAAGCATCGCTACAAGTATTTGGAATAGCAGAGAAACGGGTAGACGAGGCACGGAAATCTCGCCTTATAATTAGGTCAATAGTATAGCACAGTCTGTGAAAAAAACACAAGAATTTTTCATATTTAATTTGACATCTGCCCAAAGATAGTGTATAATTTTAACTACCGAAGCGGACGTAGAACGCAACAGGCAAGCGTCCATCGCGTCCCTCGATGAAGTCTCTAATGTTGCCGTTATTGCCTGTAAATTGAGAGTATGTATCCCTTTCGGGGCGTAGCGCAGCCCGGCTAGCGCGTCTGCTTTGGGAGCAGAAGGTC
>JAPPDN010000110.1 GCA_028824575.1 Candidatus Poribacteria bacterium
CCAACAGATCAGCATCCGGTTGTCCTTGTGAGTTGGAACGATGCCTTGGCGTATGCGAAATGGGCAGGTAAGCGTCTACCGACGGAAGCGGAATGGGAGAAAGCGGCACGCGGCGGCTTAGAAGGACAGATGTATCCATGGGGCAACACGCCGCCAGATGGCACGCAGTGTAACTTTGCGGATAAAAACGGTGTAAACTGGTCAGCAGCGACAGTATCAAACAACCGTGATAATTGGGATGGAAATGTTGATGATGGTTACACGTACACGGCTCCAGTCGGCAGTTATCCTACAAATGGGTATGGCTTATATGACATAGCAGGAAACGTGTGGGAATACTGTTTTGATGCGTATGATGAAAATTTCTATGCAAGTTCTCCTCGCCAGAATCCGATTGCAAGCATTGTTATAAGAAACAGTGAGAATAATAGAACAGTTATTAACAATCGGCGCGTAGGACGTGGTGGATCATGGAGTCAAGTCGCTTACGGTATGCGGGTTGCCGAGCGCGGTGATGGGGCCATATCAACAGGTATGTGGACCAATCACGGTTTTCGTTGCGTGCAGGCAGTAAAGCCTTAAATTTTTACGCTCTTACGCGTTATACCCAATCTGTTATAGATTGGAGATCTATAAGATGCTAACAATTGGTAAACTTCAATCCTCGCAAACTGAGGGATTTTCAACTTCAAATAGAGCCGCGTTAAAATGAAAAAAATACCATTATTTTTATTTTTCAACCTGATCTGCGTTATGATTGTATTTATCGCCGCTAACGAGTTGTTTTCACAACGCGGTATGAGTGTTACTGTCCAGACGGAGAGTGGTGAGGAGTTCGGTCTCTATAAAGACTCCTATGCGCTGGTTATTGGAAATGGCGCGTATCCTGTAAAGAACGGTTGGAATCCACTTCCAGGGGCAGTGAACGATGTGAAAGAGGTTGCAGAAGTCCTCAAACGCCACGGATTTAAAGTAATCTTGAAAATAGATGTGACGAAGTCCGAGTTTAATCAAGCATTTTCAGAGTTTATCTATGAATCAGGAAAAGATCAAGATAATCGACTGTTGTTTTATTATGCGGGTCACGGATACACAATGAAGGCAGCAACTGGTGAAGATCTCGGTTACCTTGTAATGCTCGATACACCGAATCCTGAGAACACTGTCGAGTTTGATCTCTATAGTGTGGATATGGTCAAGTTTGTATCCGACTCCAAGAAGATTCATGCCAAACATGTCTTGTTTATGTTTGATAGCTGCTTTTCAGGAACAGTGCTGAACCTGAGAAATAGAGTTACGCCCTCCCATATTACGGATCGGATTAAGAATCCGGTGCGTCAATTCATCACGGCGGGTCGCGCCGATGAACCCGTGCCGGATAGAAGTGAGTTTAAGAAGGCGTTTTTGAACATCCTGGAAGGTCATGTTGAAGAGCCAACGCCGGACGGCTATCTGACAGGTGTTGAGTTAGGAGATTACCTCTACCGGACAGTGCCGAAGTTCTCTCAAGGGCAGCATCCACAACACGGTAAAATTCACGACCAGCAGCTCAACACCGGTGATTTTGTGTTTGTGCTTCCTCAAAACGATCAGAACAGTAGTGAGGATACCGGTATTGAGTTGAATACAATGGCAACATTGAACATAACCAGCATACCGGAAGGTGCAAAAGTCTACGTTGACGGCACCTTGATCGGCACGACTCCGTTGCGTAGTTACCAAGTTGATACCGGTGTTCGTCTTGAAAAGCAGATAAATGTGGGATTGGAACTTTCAGGTTACAAGAGTCGTGTTAAGAGAATAACACTAAAAGGTGGTCAACAGATCCCGTGGAATGTGCATTTAGAAAAGATAGACAGAGAACCGATACAACCGAAGCCGAACGTGCCAGAAACGCCTCCTGAGAAAGATCCGAGTATCAGTGAAGAAAAACTGCTGATTTCTCGGAATACGCTACAAACAATAATTGGAAATGATGGTGCTGAGATGGTCCTGATTCCGGCTGGCGAGTTTGAGATGGGGCACAATGGCAATGCAAAAACAAAACCTGTGCATACCGTCTACGTTGATGCGTTTTACATTGATAAATACGAAGTAACCGTTGGGCAATACAACCAATTCGTTCGTGCCACTGGACATCCGCCGTTACCGGATTGGGTATCTAAGCATTCTCCAACGGATCAGCATCCGGTTGTCGGTGTGACTTGGCATGATGCGCTGGCGTATGCGAAATGGGGGGGTAAACGACTTCCGACAGAGGCTGAATGGGAGAAAGCGGCGCGCGGCGGATTGGTAGGAAAATGGCAGGCCTGGGGCGATGACGCACTGGATGGAACACAGTGTAATTTTGCTGATAAGAACCTAAGCAAAGTTTGGGATAAAGAAAAAGAACCGGACGATAATTGGGCGGACAAAAATATTGATGACGGTTACACATACACCGCTCCTGTCGGTAGTTATCCACCGAACGGATATGGTTTATATGATATGGCAGGTAACGTATGGGAATGGTGTTTTGATGCGTATGATGAGAATTTCTATGCGAATTCACCCCGTCAGAACCCAATTGCTCAGATCATTGTAAAAGATGGACAAAATAATATAGTTGCTATTAATAAATTGCGCGTTGCGCGTGGTGCTTCTTATTCCGATATCCCGAGTGCAATATGGATCGCTAGTCGCCTTGGGATTGATCCCAAAAACGCGGCGACCAACCACGGTTTCCGTTGTGCGAAATCGGTAGATCCTTAAATTGTTGCACGCTTACCTTATTAGACTCCTTTCACACCACTGGATTTTTCAATGCTGTAGGTATGCATTGCTGTAAACATTATGGGAAAGCGACATTCAACAAAAAACAAGACTGATGGCCCTGCGCTCATCAATACAGACCCCTTGCTGAAACCATACACAATACAACTGCGTGAGCGGTTTGTGCACTATCAACGTTTTAGAGCAGAAATTGAGAAAACGGGTGGTGTATTAGGCACGATCAGTCAAGGTCACCGATATTTCGGTTTCAACCGTGGCGAACACGAAGGGGAGACCGGTGTCTGGTACCGCGAATGGGCACGGGGGGCGGCGAGGCGTGCGCTCATTGGCGATGTCGACGGCTAAGGGTACGACTAGAACTGGCGGTA
>JAPPDN010000505.1 GCA_028824575.1 Candidatus Poribacteria bacterium
GGTGGAACGTAGCACCGCCTGCGGGTATCGGACAGGCAACTGCCTCCGATATGTCAACATCATCTGTCACTAACCCGTGTACGAGCGGATCATTGTCAATATGCCGATGCCAACGCACCTCTCCTTTATGCGATTTTGGAATGAATTGGAGGCATCCGCTCTCAAGCGTTGCTTTATCAAGCGGTAGCCAGACACTGAGACTATGTGGTAAGACTTCAGGGTTCCAGTACGCTTCGTCTTGATGCCACGGGGTTTCATTGCCGTAGTGGGCGGGTTTCAAAATCATGTGTCCGCCACCGCTGACCTTTTCAGTCTCTACGCTGAGCAACTTTGCGGCGAGCCGCTGTGCGTTTTGGAAATAGACAGTCTCGCGGAGTTCAGGGAATTGTGCCTCAGGCCCTAATACTTGCGGTAACGTCTCCCGCCCGTTGTGCGCACGCGGACCAGCGAGATCAAAGTAACGTCCTTGCGCCTCTCCGGTTCGTTCCGTGAAAAGTTTATCGTAAATGCCTTTAAGCCATTCGATTTCTTCATCCGTTGTGATGCGCGGGATGCTCAGGTATCCGTTCTCTTGAAAAAAAGCGACCTGTTCGTCAGTTAGGTCTACGTGGCTTTTGTCAAGCAAGTTTCGGCTTGCAAGCTGCGCCGAAAGTTCACTCTTAGATTTCATAAGATCACCGAATTAAAATATCATAAGGTAAAATTGTTACGATTTGTGTGCCGTCTTCAAAACCAAACAGGCTCAACCACGTGATAATATGCTGCGATGGTGTGCCTAACATAGATAACACAGGATGATTGGTGGTGAATTGTAGGGGCTGGGTAACCCAGCCTCTACGAATTGAACCCTCTGTATCTTCGATCATCTGCTCTAAGATTTGTTCAAAAAACGGACGCTGCTTCGGTAGGACGATAAGACCGACTTCGTCCTCTTCGGCAAACCCTGCCTGTTTCTTCGCGATAGACAGTGCAGTATCAAGTCCTCCGATTTCATCGACGAGCCCAATCTCCTTCGCCTGTTTACCTGTCCAAACACGTCCTTGTGCGATTTCGTCGATTTCATCAAAGGATTTATTTCTTCCCGTTGCTGCTTTGCTCACAAAACCTTCATAGACGGTCTTCATCATCTTTTCGACGCGTTCCCGCTCGGTGGGTGTAAAACCGCCGTAATCCGAATACAAGGTAGCGTTCTGACCGTGTGCGATGATCTCCTTTGTCAAACCTGCTTTATTGTAGAGTCCCTTCAGATTCAGTTTACCGCCGAATACACCGATTGAACCCGTCAGTGTACTCGGATGTGCGACGATTGTCCCTGCTGCCATCGCAATATAGTAACCACCGGACGCGGCGACATTTCCCATGGAAACGACGACCGGTTTTTCGCGTTGTGTGAGCATCACCTCTCGCCAAATTAAGTCAGAAGCGAGTGCGGAGCCGCCGGGACTGTCAATACGTAGCACGACTGCTCGGACGGACTCATCCGTGCGTGTTTTCTCAAACGCCTTTTTTAGTTCTTTTGGCGTAATTGCTGACATTGAGATGAAAGGTGAGTCAATATCGGGTAAAATGGGACCACTGGCATAGATAAGCGCGATCTGATTTTCCGATGCAGCTTGCGCTCGTTGGGGCGGATTCAATATACTGAACAGCTGCATAAGTCCGGCGAAACTGTTCATATCCGGTACTTTTCGCTTGCGCTCATATCCGGGTTTGGCAACTTGAACATCTTCGTCTGGAGATGCTGCTTTCAGTGAGGCTACCAATTCGTCGTAGTATTGTAAAGCATCAACTAATTTTTTCTGCTCTGCCTCTTCTGCTGTGAAGGGACCGCTGTTGATTAAATTCGCAACGCTTGCTTCGGTGATACTGTCTCGACTTTCAGCGATGTGGTTCAGGAATTGGGTGTACAGATCATCAAGCAGCGCAGTCATCGACTCACGAAATTCATCCGACATACCATCGCGCATATAGGGTTCAACACCGGATTTGTATTTTCCCATTGCCAGCATATCTGCCTCAATATCCAGTTTGTCCAGCAGCCCTTTATAGAAAAGGATTTCGGCGCGCAAACCCGTTAAATTGAGGCTTCCGGTAGGCATTAAGACGATGCGATCCATCGTAGCGGCGAGGAGATATTCAGCATTGCCGCCGCTTTCGAGATAACCGATTGTCTCTTTTCCTGTTTCGTGAAATTCGTTTAGTTTGGTGCGGATTTCTTGAAGCACTGCCCACCCTACGCTAACTCCTTCTATTTTGAAGATAATACCAGCGAGATCATCGTCTGTTTGGAGTGCATCTAATCTCTTAAAAAGCCCCCGCAGTGTCTTCGTTGAGGAGGTGCCGAATGTGCTGACTGTCTTGGTATCGGCGTAGGTGCCGCTCAGTGTGAACTCAGCATATTTTTTACTGGGAGGCGGTGTTTGTTCGACTGCATGCTCGTCAGCAAACACCGGTAAAGTGCCGATGAGCAGAACGAGTAAAAACGCGCATGTTTGTAAGCAGAATTTTGACAATTTCATCCATCTCTCCTTCTTTTTTCGGATCCAATTTAACATTGCTATTCTACCACAAAATGGGGAACATGTCAAGTGGCGAATTCTGTCGGGGTATGTAAATATTTTGTCAATTGTCGTCTGAATCGCTGATTTTTACGGATTTTGCGGATTGGAAAATACGCGACACAGGCGAACAGCCTATGCTACAGAGCGGCATTTTTATTTTTCGCGCGTCAAAAACTTTACATGCCCATTCTTTCGGGTGTGTAAATATTTTGTCGAGTGTTGCCCGCGTTTCTATGGAAGTTATGAAATTTCATAGTATTTCACAGTAAGGATCCGAAGCGGTGTTTCGGGGACCGCTACGAAGTAAGGTGTGGCAAGGGTTTTCACGGTGTTGTGAACCTTGTCAATTTTTTTCATACCTATGAAATTATGATTTTAAAGTTCTGGTTGTTTCGCTTACAAACGCAGTGGTGGTATGGGTGGACGAGCGTTTCCATTTTTGGTGTTTAAAATGCGTTACTATGAAATTTCTGTTCAGTGGTCTGAGGTTATGGGATTTTTGTTTTCCTGCCTGTTGGCACCTTGGCAGGATGTGGTCCACCGCACATCGAATGCGGGATGTATGCTATTGGATACAT
>JAPPDN010000705.1 GCA_028824575.1 Candidatus Poribacteria bacterium
CTATATTTCATGCCGGATTAAACCGCCATTATGATGTTGTTAAATATCTAATAGACTGTGGTGCTGATTTGGCAGCGCATGACGGTTATGTGATTCACTATGCTGGGGAAGTACCAGACAATAAGGAGGTCGTATCATTGCTCGTTGCGTATGGCGGCTTGGAGGCACATGCCAAACCATCAAGCGAAGCCGCGCGCCAGTTTATATACGCCGTTTTCTTAGCCAATGTACAGCGAGTCAACGCAATGCTCCATGACGACCCAACGTTAGTGCAGGAGCGTTACGCCCGTGGCGATACAGCCTTGCACCATGCTGCGCGAAACGGGGACCTGGAAATTGTAGAACAGTTGGTCGGCAGTGGGGCGGATGTCAATGTAACATCAGATCACGCGCACTTTCCGCTGTACTGCGCAGCCGGTCATGGACATGTAGAAACGACGCGGTATCTTGTAGAACATGGCGCGGATTTACAAGCCAGACTTGAGGATGGAAAAACGATCGTTGAATGGCTAAAACAATATGCCGATCATGACCGTCGCTTGAAATCTTGTCTCGATGTATTGGAGAGATAATGCCTCAAATGCTGCACGACGATTGTATCGTATCACTGTTTCTGCAAAGCCCTCAAAACAAGGAAAAACCCTAATGAAGGTCCAGATCGCTACACGCGCTGATGTTCCGAGTTGGCTTGAATTGGCATTGCAGGTCGAATTTCTCTTCGGACCGATGGTTGACCAGCCTGATTTTCAGAACGCCCTACGCAAAAACATAGATCGAGGAAGTGCATATTGTGTTCGGGAACAAGATCGATCTGCTGGAGCACCGTTGATGGGAGGTTTGTTTCTGTCCTTCAGACAGCCTGAGTATCATATTCGTTGGCTGTCCGTGGCAGAGCAATGGCGTCGCAGGGGTATCGGCACAGTTCTCTTAGAACATGTATTTGATTTGATCAAGCCACCTGCTGAGTTATTCGTTACAACATTCGGCGAGGATAATCTGGAAGGTCAGCCAGCGCGTCGATTTTACAAGAAGATGGGTTTTGAACCTTTTGCAAAGGCATCTCCAGGACCCGAAGGCGGATCCAGAGAAATCTTTCAAAAATCCTTTCTGTCAGATCCTGTTTGCTCTATTTGAGTCAATTGCCTGTTTATCAGATTCTTCAGCGTCAAAACTCCGTCCTTTAGGTCGGAAATGTAGACGCTGCCTATATTTTCTCTTGACGAAGATTACCAAAAATGTTAAAATATTCATAGTGTTCGGCATTGGTTGTGATTGATGCATTGGTATATTGCTTGATATTTGAGACAATCACGTAAAAGCCTCACACGACTCAAAAATATCTAAAATATGCTTGTCAGTCGTGAGTAGGGAAAGATTGCTTAAAAGCACATCCCATTTGAAATAAACGACTCAAAACTTTTCGTAAGGTGCTTTACAGCACGCAGTTAGGGCATTAACTGTTGCAGGAGGCTACGGCAGACTTGCCTATCGCAAGCAGTGGTCGTTGATAGCACGATCTGCCCCGCGCAGGAGGCTTCTAAGAATCCCCCTGCTTTAGCGGGGGGAGTATGTCAATGGATTCAGTTTCCAATAATATCTACGCCAAAATCGGTTATGTGCCTGTTGGTGATGCATTGGCATTTGATTTCCAGCGCGGAAGGAAAATCGTGATCTCAGAATACATTGACAAAGTCAAAGTCGGTGGATCTCTGCAAGTCAGTGAAGCCGAGCAATGTTTGAATACAATACTCGAAAAAGATATACCGGACCAACAAATAGCAGAATTGCTTATAGCACTCTCTGAAAAGGGCGAAAATACCGATGAGATTCTCGGGTTTTCAAAAGCATTGTTGGCGAAGTCGAGACCCGTTCCTCTGACTTCCAACGCCATTGATTCATGCGGCACGGGGGGTAGCAGTTTGGATCGGTTCAATGTATCCACCACCGCTGCATTTGTTCTGTCTGTTGGTGGTGTTCCAGTTATCAAACATGGAAATAAAGGTTCAAAGCGACCGAATGGAAGTTTTGATTTGCTGGAAAAACTTGGCTGTGAATTCGATTTTGAAGATAACCGATTAGCGGACATTTTCACCAAAGCGAAAGTCTGTTTTCTCTTTGCTCGCACATATCATCCGGTGATGAAAAAGGTTGTAGCTGCCAGACAAATGGCAAATAGGAGAACCATTTTTAATCTCAGTGCACCGCTATGTAACCCCGCAAATCCGCAATATCAAATCCTCGGGACGATTGATGTAGGTATGGGCAGACAATTGACAGAAGTACTCCGCCAACTTGGGCGGAAACGGTTCTTAATTGTTATTGGTGAACCTGGCATTGACGAGATTTCAATTTCTGGACCCACACATATATTTGAGCTCGCTGACGGTATGATCAAAGAATATAACATTAAACCTTCGGACTTCGGGATTACTGAACGAGACTACAGCACCATTCCAGGCGGTGATAGCGACGAGAATGCGGAAATCTTCCTATCTCTTTTACAAAACCAAGCACCCGAATCAGTCTTGGATCTGGTCTGTCTGAATGCGGGTGCAGCCTTCTACTGTTTTGGACGGACGGACTCGATCGGGGAAGGTTTTGATCTGAGCAAAAGCCTCTTCAGCAAAGGTTTCGTTCAAGAGAAGTTTCTTGAATATAAGCGTTTATCCGATGGAATGGATTGAAACATGGAAATCACAAGACCGCGACAATACTGGGACGATTACGCATCACGATTCAAAAACCGAAGCTTAGCAGAAACATACGAACTCCGACCACCCTATCCAGATGAAACCTATGAGATACTTCTAAATTTGCTCGGAGAACCTCGCAGGAGAGTTCTGGATGTCGGATGTGGTCCAGGAAAGATTGCACGGGTACTCGTGGATCATGTAGACGGTGTTGATGCGGTTGACTTCTCACAGGAAATGATCCGAGTAGGAAAGTCCCTCATCAACGGCTATCACCCAAACCTCCGATGGATCGTTGGACCTATCGAGGAGGTGCAGCTGTCCCCGCCCTACGATATGGTAACGGCTGGTGCCAGTATCCATTGGATGGAGTGGCGCGTAGTTTTTCCTGCCCCAAGCTCCAGCAGAGCGCCATCCCTATCGTTAGGTGCATCGTCGTACTTC
>JAPPDN010000438.1 GCA_028824575.1 Candidatus Poribacteria bacterium
TAGCAAGTTTTGTGCCGATTTGGATAATACTGCGCTAATAGGGCACTCTACAGAATAGCCATAAAGTTTTGCACAAAATGGGGCATACTTTCGTTCTGAGTTGCACAAAATAGGGCAATGTTATGGAGTGTCTACTCTCTACAGATGAAAGACGCGATTAATGGAGAACTGAATGACGCTGGAGGCACCACTTAACATTGGAATATCATGTACATCATTGGTATCGATGGCGGCGGGACAGGAACAGTTGGTATCTTGACGACGGAAACAGGGCAATGTCTCGCACAAGTGCAGTCGGGGCCATCCAATTATCACGTCGTTGGTGCGGCGAAAACGCAAACGGTTCTGAAAAGCGTTGTCGAAGAACTTTGTGAGAAAGCAGGCATCCCATCAACAAGTTCTATCCACTTCTGTCTGGGAATGGCAGGCTTGGGACGTGCCGAGGATAGAAAAATAATTGGCAGGATTTGTGATGAACTCGGTATCAGTGAAAATCGCATCCTGACGCATGATGCACACATTGCGCTCGTCGGTGGCGCTGAGAAACAGCAGGGTGTAATTGTCATTTCAGGGACAGGTGCTATCGTCTATGGCATCAACGCTGTCGGCAAAGAAGCACGCGCAAGTGGATGGGGGTATCTACTCGGTGATGAAGGGAGCGGTTACGACATTGCCATGAAAGGACTCCGAGCGGTCGCTCGTGCCGCTGATGGCAGAGGTAGACCGACCGAATTGACGAACCGAATTCTTAATGCTCTTGAACTGAACGCCCCGGGTGACCTTATTCGCTGGGTCCATGCTGCAAGTAGGGATACCATCGCGCAACTATCTAAAATCGTATTTGACGCTGCCCGAACAACGGATGAGATAGCAGAACAGATTGTTAATGCGGCTGCTGAGGAACTCGTCTGTGCTGCAAATAGTGTAGTTAAACAGTTGGAATTCGTAGGGGCATTTGATATTATTCTCAGTGGTGGCAATCTTATCCATCAACCAGTGTTTGCCGATAAACTCCGCCGACAGTTTGCGAGGATTGCACCAGAGGCATCAGTGCTACTTCCAAAACATGATCCGGCGTATGGTGCCGTGTTAGTAGCGCAAGCCAGTTTGTAGAAGGACACCGTGTCAGGTCAATAGGTTTTAGTTTTGAAAAATTTCAAAAACGTTAGCCCGTAATGAAATGGAGGGCGGATATACGGAAAGGCACATCAATATCCAAACCTGCCTCACCGAACCGCAAGGTATAATTAAAAAAACGGAACAGCGAAATCTGAACTCTACCGATATTGATCTGAAATCGACCACAGAAATCGTTCAGGTTTTTCACGAAGAAGATCAGAAAGCGGTTGCAGCGGTAGAAGCGGAATCCGAGGCAATCGCGCATGCTATTGACCTGTGCGTCGCTGCGTTTCGCGATGGCGGCAGGTTATTTTATGTAGGTGCAGGAACGAGCGGTAGGCTTGGTGTGTTAGATGCCTCCGAATGCCCGCCAACTTTCAGCACACCTCCTGAAATGGTGCAGGGAATTATTGCCGGAGGTGATATTGCCTTACGCCGTTCCGTGGAGGGTGAGGAGGATAAACCTGAACGCGGCGCGGACGCTATCCGAGAACGGCAACTTACACCGCAAGATGTGCTTGTCGGGATTGCAAGTAGTGGGCGGACACCGTATGTCATCGGGGCTTTGAAGGAAGCGCACGCTATCGGGGCAACAACGATGTTTCTCTGCTGTGTTCCGCCGCCTGAGCAATTAAAGGGATGGGTGACGCATTTCATTACACCGATTGTCGGACCGGAAATTATCACTGGCTCAACTCGATTGAAAGCGGGAACTGCCACAAAACTGGTGCTGAACATGCTCACGACCGTCTCTATGGTAAAACTTGGCAAGGTGTATAATAACCTGATGGTAGATGTGAATGCCTCTAACACGAAACTGGTTGCGCGGAGCATTCGGATTGTTCAAGCCGTTACTGATGTAGACGCTGCGACAGCCGAGGCAGCTTTAGCACAAGCGAATGGTCGAGCGAAACTCGCTATTGTAATGCTCGCAAAAGGGTTGACTCCGACAGATGCCAAAGCACTATTAGAACAGCATTCTGGATTTCTGAGGCATATTCTTGATTAAGAGTTAATCTATCCTTGGAAGCCGCGCTTTTTAGGCGCGCAATTTATAAGGAGGAACCGATGGGTACCAAAGTTGGGCTTGCCAAAACCGGCAGGCGGCGTTCTAACGTCTTTCAAGCGTTAGACAATATACGTCAGGATCTCGCGCCGAAAGTCCGTGAACAGGTACTGTTGAAACCGAATTTTCTTTCCAGCACGAACCAGCTCGCCTCGTCGCACGTGGACGCGATGCGTGGTGCGTTGGATTTTCTGTTGAGCACACCACAATCTCCGAAAGAGGTAATTATCGCTGAGGGCGCGAATGAGAAATTTTCTGGTGAAGCGTTTCAGATTTTCGGTTATGAAGCACTCCAAGCCGAATACGATATTCCCATCCGGCTTGTCGATTTGCATCAAGAGACCGAATGGGTAGAAACCAGAGTCTTTCTTGCTGGACGTGAGGAAGATACCGTACGGATGCCAAAGATAGTCCTTGAGTGTCCTTGCACCATCTCCGTCGCTATCGCTAAAACGCATGATGCTGGCGTTGTGACGCTTGCGATGAAGAATATGATTATGGGAACCTTGCATAAGGAGGATCGGATTAAAATGCACGGCTACCATAGCCATGCAGACCGAGTACTGCCACGCGAGGCACAGACGCTCAATATCAACTTGCTCCGGCTCTCACGCCACCTTAAGCCTGATATTGCTATCGTTGACGGCACCGTTGGACTACAAGGCAATGGTCCCGGCGGGACTGATTCTGTCCCACTCGGTATCGCAGTTGTAAGCGGTGATGTGTTTGCTGCAGATGCCGTCACGACAAAGACGATGGGATTTGAACCTTTGGAGATTGGACTCTTCCACTACGCAAACGAAATGGGTTACGGTACGGCAGATCTGAATAAGATTGACGTTGTCGGCCCCACCGCTGGGACGGTCGCAGTATCGTTTGAGCCCCATGAAAGGGCTGACCTTCAATTCCAATGGCAAGAAGCAAATTCGGCAGAGTATTTTGCTGC
>JAPPDN010000269.1 GCA_028824575.1 Candidatus Poribacteria bacterium
CAATGTAGATGCAGTACTTGAAGCCGAACGACATGAGAAAGAGAGTGCAGCGATTCTTAAAGAACAACAGATGTACGCAGAACCCGAAGCGATTGGCGACAGTGAGCAACGTCAAACGCGTGCACCTCGCCAGCGACGGAGAGGAAGACCCCCACGGCGGCAATCCCAATAAGAGACTTTTGTGCGCGGTTGCTTCTTGATTAGCAATCGCGCCATAAATATTTACCAGTTTTGGCGCGGTCAAAACCGTATAACGCGTTATCTATTATATTATAACCGTGCTTGCTGAAAACGAAAATAAGTCGTCAGTCATCAGTGTGCTTTTTTCAAAATCCTTTCAGTTATTAGTCACAAGAAATGTTAGGATCACCAAAAACCTCTTGTAACTCTCACTGCGAGGCAAACTGATAACTGATAACTGACAACCAATTACAAGGAGGATGGATGGCAATTACAGCAAAGATGGTTAGCGAGCTCCGTTCGCGTACGGGTGCGGGGATTATGGAATGCAAAAAGGCGCTAACCGAAACGAACGGAGATATCGACGTAGCAATTCAGAAACTACGGGAGCAAGGTTTGAAAGCTTCCGAACTCAAAGGCAGCAGGGCGGCAGAAGAGGGACTGATTGTCTCCTATATCCACCCTGGAAGTCGCGTCGGCACATTAGTCGAACTGAATTGTGAAACCGATTTCGTCGCGCGGACGGAGCAGTTCCAAGAGTTGGCGAAAGAGATCGCGATGCAGGTGGCAGCCGCTAAACCGAAATATGTTAAATCCGAAGATGTACCTGCCGAGTACCTTGAGACTGAAAAAGCGATCCTAAAAGCACAAGCCGAACAAGAAGGCAAACCTCCGCATATCGCTGAACGGATCGTTGAGGGACGCATCTCTAAATTTTACTCAGAGACATGTCTCCTACAGCAGCCCTATATTCGCGATACAGATAAGACCATTGAGATCCTTGTCAAGGATGCTATCGCCCAATTGGGTGAGAATATCGTCGTCAAACGTTTTGTTCTTTATGTGCTTGGACAGTAATGATACACAACCATTTCGTCTCGAATGGGCGTAGAGATCGCACCAGCAGCGTCGGGGATTGAGGCTGCCATAAGACTAAATGGTGATAAGCTAAGGAGGCAGAAGCGCAGCTTCCGTCGCGATGCCTTGTCATTGAAGGGTAGCACCCTTGCTGAGTTTGTAGTGCGCCATAGGTATCCGCGATGTCTTAGAGGGAAAAAATCAGATGCAACAGAAAATACTTCAAGAAACTGAATCCCGGATGAAGAAAACTATTGAAGTAACAGCGACAAAATTGTCGCATGTGCAAACCGGGCGCGCGACACCGGCACTCTTGGATCAGGTTACTGTTACCTACTACGGTACCAAAAGTCCACTGAGTCAGGTCGGTACGATTACGACACCTGAACCGCGTCTGCTTGTCATTCAACCCTGGGATAAGACGTTAATTACAGAGATTGAGAAGGCTATAGCCCATTCGGATTTGGGGCTCTCAACGAGCAACGACGGGAACGTTATCCGAATTCTGGTACCCGAACTCACGACGGAGCGACGGACTGAGTTAACGAAGGTCGTCCGTAAACTCGCTGAAGAGGGGAAAGTCGCCATTCGAAATATCCGCCGGGATGCCAATGACGCTGTCAAAAAACTTGACGGTGATTCAGGGGGCGGCGGCGGTAAAAGTCGAGGTCGCGGCGGCGATAAAAAACGCGGAAAAGCTACCGCGGACCCCGTGCAGCAGCTCACAGATACATATATCAACCAAATTGACGAATTAACGGAGGCGAAAGAGACGGAATTATTGGAAACTTAAGTGGTTCTCGGTTATCAGTTGTAGGAGTTACCCGTTTCCAGTAACCAGTAACCAGTTAAGAACTTGATGAGACATCCTTAACTGGCCACTGGTAACTGACAACTGGTAACTGGCCACTGGTAACTGACAAACTGAAAGGTTTTTCGCAGAAAAACCGAACTGAAAACTATTTAAGTGGGATACAGAACCTATGTTTTGGCGGAGAGTCCTGAGTGCGGTTGTGCTGGTGCCGTTAGTCGTCCTGATTATCTATTGGGGGGATTGGCTCTACCTGCTACTTGTATTAATCGCTATGTTGATGATGCAAGTTGAGTACTGTCGTCTGGCGCAACATTTCACTGAAAAATTGAATCCTGTGATGACAGTATTCCTGACGGGCGCGTTCTGCTTGTTAGCACACCTTTCACCTGTCTTGGCAAAGTCTCTGCCTGTTTCGGCAGTAATGTTTAGTTTCTTTACTTTTGTCTTCATCTATGTTTTTGCTGAAAGTATCTTTAGAGCGAAAGTTGATGGTGAGTTGATCACTGTCACGCTGAAATTAACGGGTATCTTCACAATCGGTTGGGTATTAGGATACCACCTCATTTTGCTGCGGAACGCTGAATCAATCGGTATGCATCTTATTTTCTTGTTGTGCGGCACGGTTTGGTGTAGCGACACCGGCGCGTATCTCGTCGGGAGAGCCTTCGGTAAACATAAACTCGGCACCCCCGTCAGTCCCCGCAAAACGGTGGAGGGGACCATCGGTGGATTGGTTGTCGGCACTTTAATCGGCTTTGGACTCGGTGTCCTTCTCCTGAAAGACACTTTCTCTTGGCTGGACGCTGCTTTTATTGGGTTGTTGTTGAGCCTACTCGGACAACTTGGGGACCTCAGTGCCTCGCTTATGAAACGCACGGCTGGGGTCAAGGACTCAGGAGACGTTATTCCCGGACACGGCGGCTTTATTGACAGATGTGACAGCCTAATTTTTAGCACGCCTGCCCTCTACTACTATTGGGAATTAATGAGACACTTTTAGAACCCTCAGTTTTCAGTGAGGCGGCTTTGATGTAACAATTCACTAATTCTTGAGGCGCGCCAAGTTGGAGTGGATTTTTAAAAGTGACTGATAATTGATAACTGATAACTAACAATTAACAACTAATGAAGCATATCGCCATACTCGGTAGCACGGGTTCTATTGGAAAGAACGCCCTCAGCGTTGTTGAAACGCATGCTGACGAATTTAAAGTCGTCGGCCTCGCAGCGAACCGAGATGTTGATACCCTTGAACAACAGATTCGACGGTATCGTC
>JAPPDN010000523.1 GCA_028824575.1 Candidatus Poribacteria bacterium
TTTCTTATTTAACTGACAAACGAAAGATTTACTTAAAACTGATAACTAATCACCACACTTCTGACTTATTCATCCCGCCGGATCCAACTGACAACATCCTCAGCCTCGCCTGTTCCGCCTTCAACACCATCACTTCCGAACGAGATGAGATCGTACCCGTACCGGTCGTGTATGCCGGGACGGATATAGATATAAGGGTTTCCCCACGGATCCTCAGTAATTGGGATCTGGATGTAGGGTAGCAGCCAATTTATAGGTATCGGCGGTGCCTCAGGTTTTTCCCAGAGTGCCTTCAAGCCTTGTTCAGTTGACGGATAATCTCCGTTATCTTTAGCATATCTATCCAGAGCGATGCCAAGCGTTTCAATGTCGGCATCGGCTTGTGCTTGCAGTGCACGTCCTGCTTGTCCGAGCAACCGAGGTGCGAAAAGCACAGCGGCAATAATCCCAAGGACGACAACGACAACTAAAATTTGTATTGATGTTAATCCTGCTTGTTTCAAATCAATTGGTTTCACATTTTCCTCCGCAATCTGCTCATACATGTCTAATCCGACATAGCACGGACAAAATAGTTATCAGTAGTCAGTTAAAGAAGTTTATGGTTCCCATAGCTGCCGATAACTGAACACTCTCACTGCGAGGCAGACTGACAACCGCTTTTAGTGTATCACATCTTCCAAGTTGTGTCAATTTAAAAAATCGCTTGACACGTCCCACCACGCGCCCTATAATAATCTATCACAGAAAAGATTTGTGACATAAGCTTTGAATCTATAAAACAGTGGAGGGATCCAGGGATGGCGAAGACGGTTTGCATTGTTGGCACAATGGATACAAAAGGCATAGAATTCGGATTCATCAAAACGAAAATAGAATCAGCTGGAGTCTCAACGTGTGTTATTAACACAGGTATACTGGGAGAACCACAATTAACACCGGATATTTCTGCAGATGAAGTCGCACAAGCCGGAGGTTCGTCTCTACAAGCATTGCGAGACGAAGGTGACCGAGGTAATAGCGTAACTATCATGGCGCAGGGTGCTGCAGCACTGGTTGCTGAGAAACACGCCGCAGGCGAGATTGACGGGATAATTTCTCTGGGCGGCTCCGCAGGTACAACCATTGGAACTACGGCGATGCAGGCGGTCCCAGTGGGTGTTCCGAAACTCATGGTGTCTACACTGGCATCTGGCGATACGAGTCCCTATGTGCAATCGAAAGACATAAGTATGATGTATTCCGTCGTAGACATCGCTGGCATCAACCGTTTGTCCCGGCAGATTCTCGCCAACGCCGCTGGCGCGATCGTCGGAATGGTGAACGCGGAAGTACCGGAAACGACAGCAGATAAACCTTTAATCGCAGCGACGATGTTCGGTGTGACGACCCCATGTGTCACAAAAGCGAGAGAAATCCTTGAAGCCGCTGGCTATGAAGTGCTTGTGTTTCACGCAACCGGCACGGGTGGTCAAGCGATGGAAGATTTGGTCAAAGGTGGGTTCCTTGCTGGCGTGTTAGATGCTACGACGACTGAACTCGCCGACGAGTTAGTGGGCGGAATTCTGAGTGCCGGTCCTGATCGGTTAGAAGCCGCGGGGGAATCCGGACTGCCGCAAGTTGTCGCACCCGGCGCATTGGATATGGTGAACTTCGGTCCACCGGACACTGTACCAGAGAACTTCAGCGATCGACTGTTCTATCAACACAATCCAACAGTGACCTTGATGCGGACGACCGCTGAAGAGACCGCTGAACTCGGACGTATCATGGCGCGTAAACTCAGCGAAGCACAGGGACCTACTACGGTCATCATCCCGACACAAGGCGTATCGGCGATTGACAAAACAGGGCAACCCTTTGATTCACCCGAAGCGCGAACTGCATGGAGCGAGAATCTGAAGGCACACGTCGGTGACAATGTTACAGTCATTGACATGGACGCTCACATCAATGATGACGAGTTTGCGGCAAAACTCGCAGAAACACTGTTGGCGAATATAAAATAAGCGCGCATGAAAAGCACTCACAAGAATTCATGCCGATTTTTCTGAATTAGATTGCGAGAAACAGGTTTTAGAAGTTAATATCCATAGTATAAAGAGGCAATAGATGGAACGAACTTACAAAACACTTACCGAATCAGATGTTAATCATTTCGTCAAGAAAGGACACATTGTCCTGAAGGGCTGCTTTCCACGCGAATTAGCAGAAGAGTGGCGGGCATTCGCCTTTAAACGCCTCGGTTATGATCCAGAAGATCCGACGACTTGGAAGGAACCGCGTATTCACATGCCTTCTATGAACCGGGTGCTGATTGAGGATGTTGCACCGAGGGCGTGGGATGCTATCTGTGATCTGCTCGGCGGTGAAGACAGGATTATCAATCCTTGGGGGAACAACTCAAAACCCGGTTGGAGCGATGGTTTTATTATCAATTTCGCGTTAGGGGCAGATACACCTTGGCAGCCGCCTTCCCCAGAGGTGAGCGGTTGGCACAAAGATGGCGATTTCTTTCGCCACTTTCTGGATAGTCCGGAACAGGGATTGCTGACTATCGTCGTCTGGTCGGATATCCATCCACAGAGTGGTGGAACGTTTGTAGCATGCGATTCTGTCCAGCATGTTGCACAGTGGTTATATGAACACCCAGAAGGGTTGTTACCAAGCAGCGGTTTTGGGAAACTCATTGGCAAATGCAAAGATTTTGTAGAGATTACTGGAAACGCGGGGGATGTTGTGTTGCTGCATCCTTTCATCTTACACGCCGCGTCACAGAACCCGTCTCGCCGCGCGCGTTTTATTACGAACCCACCCGTCGGTCTCGCGGAACCAATGGATTTCAATCGTGAGAACCCGGACGATTTCTCGCCGGTCGAATTAGCGGTATTAGATGGATTGGGGAAAGACCGTTTGGATTTCAAGCCGACAGCACCGCGGGAACGTTTAGTGCCAGAACGTGTTAAGCGTCAAAAGCAGATGCTGGATGAACAGAAAAAACGGCTTGAGATGGGAGAGTAGGCGAGGTTGAATGAAGATTAATTTATTAATTCGGTAATGTCGGAACGTGCGATGAATCGCACTACTACGAACCTGACCGTTTGTAGTAGGGCAATTCATTGC
>JAPPDN010000889.1 GCA_028824575.1 Candidatus Poribacteria bacterium
CGTGCTGCAATTCTGTGATTTTCCGGAGTGTATTCGGTTGAAAGGCTTGCCCGCCAAATCCGGGTTCGACGCTCATAGGTAAGACCAAATCAATATCTGAAAGATAGGGAATGACTGCAGAGGTCGGGGTTTTCGGTGAAAATGCTAAACCCGTTTTAAGTCCGTGCGCTTTAATCGCTGAAATCACTTCGTTAGGTTCATCAGCACTTTCGATGTGAAATGTAATGAGATCTGCGCCAGCCGTAGCAAGTGCATTGATGTAACGGAGTGGGTGCTTCACCATAATGTGGACATCAAACGGGACGTGGGTGATTTGGCGAACAGCGGCAATGAAGGGTGGACTGATACCAAAGTTTGGTACAAATTCGCCGTCCATCACATCGAAATGCAGCATATCCGCGCCCGCATTGACTATTCGTTTGACCTCTTCACCGAGGCGGCTGAAGTCTGCAGCGAGTAATGAGGGAGCAATTTTAGGTGTATGAATTTGGACACCCCTTTGATTTTGTCTTATTTGTAAAGCGTTTCAGATAGTTTTTCGCCATTTTCGTAGACCATCACCCGGGTTTCTCCAAAGACTCGAACCCCTTCTCGTTCCAAGTCAATCACCATGCCGCGTGCGTAGGGTTGA
Organism: Candidatus Poribacteria bacterium; assembly: GCA_028824575.1. Lineage (GTDB taxonomy): Bacteria > Poribacteria > WGA-4E > WGA-4E > WGA-3G > WGA-3G. Next base: position 632 of record JAPPDN010000889.1, read on the forward strand.
TCGACCTCAATACGTTCACCGGAATCATCAATGATAACAATTTTGACGTGATGTGACAATGCCCCTTCTTGGCTGACGTAGTGCTTGAAAGGTAGCAATCTACCGACGTTTTCAGGCAATTCCTGTCCACTAATTTCGAGGAGGATTAGGTCTCCGGTTCGGACCATCACGTTGCCTGTAGGTTTGTGGGCAATAATTGCGCCTTCAGGGATTTTGGGGTGTGAACTATATTGGGTTTCAACGTTTAGTCCTGCTGCTTCTAAGGCAACAAGGACATCAGCAGCGGATTGACCTTGGAAGTCCGGGAGTTGCATGAGTTGTGGTGTCGGTCCGAGGCTCACTAAGAGGTTAACGGCACTGCCGCGTTGTTGACCTCCGCCCTCTGGGGGGGTTTGCGCGATGACTGTATTTTGTAGATAGGTTTCAGAATAGACCGTCGCGACCCGATTTCGGCGAAAACCGGCAGCCCTAAGCGTATCAAAAGCAGCATCCTGTGATTTACCGATAACAGAAGGGACAGGTGCTAACTTTGCCCCTATACTGACCGTGATTGTAACAGGTTGGTAAGATTTGATTCTAAAGTTCGCCACAGGATCTTGCGCAACGATTTCGCCTTTTGGCGCAGTGCTACTTGCCTCTTGAATGTCTTTCGCGGGCCGAAGCCCTTCTTTATCAAGAATACGGACAGCTTCATAGTAGGTTTTGCCAATAAGGTTTGGCACCAAGACTTCTTCTGTCCGAACCCATTTCGGAATAATCACGAAAATGATGAGTACACCGCCTATACCGAACAGAATTAGGAAGTAGAGTGAAACTTTGACGGCGGCAAATAGGATATTATTAAGGCTATTCATAATGACGTTGCTGCTAAAAGTTGTTCGCCTGCTTGTAATTGGTAACCGTTGATAAAATCGGACGCTTCCATAACTTTCTTGGTTGCGGGTTGAATTTTCAGTAGTTGGAGCATCCCGTCTGCTGTTGCAACAAGCAGTTTTCGTTTTTCAACTATTTCAAGCACCCCTGAAGGCGCGTCGAGTGTCCGCGAAAGCGGCAGACACTCGACAATCTTCAATCGTAGATTGTTGCGAAAAAAGGTATACGCGCCGGGCCAGATGGCGGTGCCTCTGACGAGATTGTGAATCGTTGTCGCGGGTTGATTCCAGTCAATGTGTCCGATTTCCTTTGTCAGGCGTGGTGCGTGCGTTGCCTCGGCGTTGTTCTGAGGTGTTGCCGGTGGCGGTGCTCCGTCTGGCATTTCGGATAAGAGTCGGACGAGTTGATTTGCGCCAAGTTGCGCTAACTGTTCTGTTAATGTGAAAGCGTTATCTTCATTTCGGATGCGGATACAACTTGTAGAAATAATATCGCCTGTATCCTCACCGGCATCCAATAACATAAGCGTCACGCCTGTTTCGGTTTCACCGTTAATTAATGCCCATTGAATAGGTGCTGCGCCTCTGTACTTCGGGAGCAGTGAGGGGTGTAAATTGATCGTTCCGCACGGTGGAATATCCAAAAGGGTTTGTGGTAGTAGTTGACCGAATGCGGCGACGACAATCACGTCTGGTGCAAGACGTTCAAGGACAGACATGAAATCCGGTTTTCTCACCTTCTCAGGTTGGTAAACTGGTAGACTGTGCTCTGTTGCGACGATTTTAACAGGCGGTGGGTTGAGACGTTTTCCGCGTCCACTTGGTCGGTCGGGTTGTGTGACAACACCAATGATTTCAAATTTGTGGGTGATCAGTTCTCTGAGTGCCGGCAGAGCAAACTCACTGGTCCCCATAAAAAGAATACGCATTTTGAGTTTAGTTTTCAGTTTTCGGTTATCAGTTTGAATTCAGAAACGGACCTGTAAAAGGGGTACCGCAAAACCGATGGCAGGATCATTTGCCCATCTATTCAGTCTGTTGTTTAATGCGTTTTGTCGTAATATCTCTTTATATCTTGCTGTATATGGATCCGTTTTGGACAGCCGAGCGATAGTTCCTTCGACAGGATCTTCCTCTTCGACCGGTGGTGCTTTCGGTTCTGGCACACGTGGTGCCGATCGATCAACATTGCGGGTGTGTAACCAATCCCACACGCCGATGAAGAGCGACAATGAGACAGCCCCAATCCCAACCACGCGATAGTCGCGGGGTGTCAATTCGGGTGCGAATATATTCTCACGATACATCTTTATCCCTCTAACGGCGAGATAGCTGTGAATAGCGGTGAATGGTAAGGAGCTCAACGTGACAATCTCAAACCGACGCAACGCGCTTTCACTGTAGTCGGCGTGGTCTTCGTGCTGTGCTGGAGGTTCTGCCTGAAACTGTGCTTTTGCGTGCGGTTGTGCGAAACAGAGAAAAGCTATGCTCAGTAAAAATAACTGGGTACGAAACTTGTACATGGATTCCCTCCTTGGGTCAAAGACAACGTCGAGTTCTCAGAATGATATTATTAATCTATGAATTTAGAGCGTCCGGTAACACGTCAAGCCTGCTG
>JAPPDN010000370.1 GCA_028824575.1 Candidatus Poribacteria bacterium
GGCGGATCCCTGTCTCTTCGGCAATAACGTGACCCCCCGTCAGGGTTGCGATGTCTTCTAACATCTCTTTACGTCGGTCCCCGAAACCGGGGGATTTTACGGCGGCAACTTGAAGGATGCCGCGGAGTTTGTTGACGACCAAAGCCGAAAGTGCTTCGCCTTCTACATCTTCAGCGATAATGAACAGTGGTCGCCCAAGTTGCGCCGCCTTTTCCATAATCGGGGCAAGGTCTGTTACTGTGCTAATTTTTTCGGTGTTAATCAGAATAAAAGGGTTCTCAAATTCGACGACCTGTGCTTGTAAGTCCGTTACGAAATTCGATGATATGAAACCGCGATCAAACTGCATCCCCTCAACGATGTCAACCATAGTTTCTGAGGTTTTACCTTCCTCAATCGTGATGGCACCGTCATTTCCAACTTTCTCGATCGATTCAGCCACAATCGTACCAATGTTGCTATTATTCGCAGGATCATTCGCAGCGATTGAGGCGACTTGTAGAATTTCTTCATGTGTATCCACAGCGCGACTCTGTGTGGTGATCGCATCAACAACGGCATCCACAGCTTTGTCTATACCGAGCTTCAACTGCATCGGGTCGGCACCCGCTGTGACGTTTTTGAGACCTTCATGAAGAATTTCCTGACCTAACAGCGTAGCAGTCGTCGTTCCATCTCCAGCGACATCGTTTGTTTTGGTTGCGATGGATTCCAGCAGTTGGGCACCCATATTTTCGTACGGGTCCGGGAGTTCAATTTCTTTTGCGACGGTAACACCATCACATGTTACCAGCGGGGCACCGAAAGATTTTTGGATGACTACATTTCTTCCGCGTGGACCAAGGGTAACTTTCACGGCATCAGCGAGCGTATCTGCCCCGCGTTTGAGTGCTACCCTTGCTTCTTCGTCAAAGATAATTTGTTTTGCTGGCATTGACTTCCTCCTCTATCAATTTGAGTGTTGTTATATTGAGACCTAAAAAGCGTTGCGACCATAAATCGCTTCCATAATTATAGCATACACGCTCGGTAAAGTCAATTTTTTATGATTGCTGAATGCTGTTCAGAATCCAAAACTTGACACCAGCGCGCGAATAAGATATAATACCCATAAAAATCCAGATACAAAATGGTTATTTGAAACATGTTAACCAATCGAATTAGGGAAAGCCCTCTACTTTTACGGGAAGGCAGGAAAACACTAATAGCTCTACATGGCGAAATTAAGAAAATTACTGACCAGTTGAAAAGAGGGAATATGAATCCCGGAATAGGAAACAAATCGATTGGTAACAGAATCATCGAATCACGAACCCGCGGTGGTGCGCGAGTCTATTGGAGAATTAGAGGCAGTCAATTTGAAATCTTAGGGATCTCTGGTAAAGATAACCAGCAGAAGGTCATTGATGAGGTCCTAAAACATTTTGGAGATAAATAAAAATGGATAAATCTTACATAACTTTACAACATAACGGTTATAGACTCACAATCTATAGCGGAATTGCCTCTCTGGATCCGGATAACGATAATGTCGATGTTCAGGTTACTTTTCCGAACGGTGACAACTTCTCTGCCACCTTTTTTACCCTCCAAAACATTAACACCTTGATGCAACACTATACAAAAACTGGCGAATGTGCTGCCGGTTCGTACTTCTGGGCATCTAACATGATTATCGTCCAAAAACTTACAGAACAGATGATCTGTGAAGCCATTGATGATTTGTTAGCAGGAGAGGAATTTACGTCTATTTTTTCAAAAAATTCGGAGCCCACAATTGTTTCTCCCAAAGATGGAGAGGCACTCTTCAAACGTTTTGATGAATCTTTACAGAACTCCTAATCTGAAAGGCAAAGTTTGTGCGTAATATCCGGCGAGGTTAGAAACCTCGCCAGCAACGTCAAATTGTTTTTCTGTGCGACCTGCAATCAACGGGAAGCCTTCAGACTGCCCCACGTAACTGCTAATTTCTGTGCGGGTTCAACTGCGAGTGTCGCTTCGCCTAAGGTAATCGCTGGGATTATAGGTACTGAGCCTAATTCCAGAGAAACGATGTCTATTGTCTCAATCCAGTCATCAGGACGCGGGTTTTCCCATTTCGTGGTAATCAAGCCTGCGTGTCCACAAGGACCGCCTTCTTTCAAAATCCATCCCCAGACAGAATTATCGTCTTCAAGCGCGTTGCCGTCGTGGCACCAGTCGTCGGAATTAAAACCTGAAGTCAGCTCCAGTTCTTCCTTTTTCCCGCTCCGGTAGTGCATGACGAATTTGTAGCTTGGCACACCGTTCTGCTCCCATCCGGTTGCGTGGAAAAAGTAGACAAATTTTGCTTTGCCACCAACTTCAATGTCCTCGACTGCCTTGGGCCATTTCGCCGCATTCGTTCCGAAGACAACGATGGCCCCATCAATGATCTGAAATTCAACCTTTCCGTCTGGTCCCTCAAATTCATCGACTTCGCCAATGGGTAGGCGCGAGAGTGTACTGTCGCCTGGGTTCAGCGTCCACCATTGGTGTTCGACCAGTTTTGTGTTTGAATAGGGTTCAATATCAATATGCACCCATTCATCTAACGCATCGGCAATTCCTACCGAAAAAAGACTGACAGCACAGAAAATAGCCATCAGCATGAACAATTTAACCAGTTTCATAAAGAGATTCCTCCTATGTCGATTTGTGGGGATAGTATAGCAGAATTATAAAGGATGTCTATAAATTTTGGTAGGTGAGTCAGAGACATTCAGTTTTCCATTTTTCGCTCTAATTTTTGCCCAGACCCAGTAGGTGCGGTTTCCTAACGGAATTATAGGTGTCAATTTAAGAAAAATAACCGTCGGTCCCCCAGGCCCGGTAGGTTCGGTTTCCTAACCGAACCGGCTCCTACGAGAAAACCTTGAGGACTTCAAAAATACTCTTCAGTCCCGTAGGGTTTATTTGCTGGGGTGTTTCTTCACAATGTTTATAGCATCGTCATTTTATAACTCTTTAGCCCTGTAAGGGCGGCATGTTTATTACATCCGTTATAAAACGCTGCGAAAATCCCTAAAATGATACCTATAGCGCGGTTTTGCGGTGTACGCGAAGAAACACCCAAGGAAAAACCCCAAATGCGATCTGCAT
>JAPPDN010000078.1 GCA_028824575.1 Candidatus Poribacteria bacterium
ACCACCATCGGCGTCTCCACCCCTGAGGTAGTTGCGCAGGAAAGGCTTCAACAGGAGAATCAAAATGCCAGTGCGGGTAGTCGCTTGAGAACATCAACATGTCCTCTGAATCGAGCTGCCCGACAATCTGAAGCAGTTCCGCAGCGGTGGGTGGTGCGTCAATCGGTTGGAGCGTCATCCGTATATGTTGACGGATATACGTTGATGGGGGTTGTTTGACCCACGGTGTCAAACTTCGCAAACCGCGCCACTCTTTATCGAACCGCCACATAAGCGATGGCATCCATGTAACACCGGTTTCTATGAGTGCGACGCGTAAGTCAGGGAACTTGTCAAAAACTCCCTCAGAGACGAGACTCAAGACTTGCGCTTGAAACACCTGCGACATACCGACGTATTCTTCAAGATAAGTTGAGGGCCATCCTACAGATGTCGGTGGCAATCCGGGTGCACCGCCGTAATGGATACCGACTACGAGTTGATGACGGAGAGCCGCAGCGTAGATCGGATGATAGCGTCTATTGCCGTAAGGCACCTGTGATCGGGCAGGTAGCATTACTTGGACGAAGCCTGGGTGCCCCCCTAAACGTTCAATCTCCTTTACTGCGAGTTCAGGATTTTGGCTTGGTACTATTAGTGAAGCCCGTAAACGCGGTTCTGGGTCAAGCCAATGTTCGATCTGCCAATCGTTGACTGCGGAAGCGAGTGCTGCCGCGAGGTCTTCATTGTGTACGCTCTGCACCCGAAACCCGCAGGTAAGTATGCCGTACTCGACCTCCCAGAAATCGAGTGCATGCTGACGTAAGAGTGCTAAATCTGAGGCGGGACGGTTTTCTGAGGGTTGCGTAATTTCTGGACGCGTTGAGGTCGGCACCCCCTCTGGATAGTCATCCGCGTCGGGTCCCGGAAAACCAGATTCTTCGCAATAGTCGCACCAGTAATCGGGTAGGTACGGATAGAGCATTCGGAGTGTAGGTAATCGGTTGTGGAGGTCAGCGTCGATTATAGGTATGCCCGATTGCACGAAACTCGGTTTTCCATTGTCTGTTTTCATCGGTTTTCCTTTTTATTTTAGGATCACATTGGACGAATATACTGAGGTTAGGTTGTACCGTAGGTATGCCAAAATAACATCGGTTCGTCTTCGTATCCGTGCGCCTTTACATAATGGATAAGTCCTGCGAATGCCTTACCGGTATAGGTATTTTCAAGCGTGAGACCTTCATGTTCAGCCATCATAGCGACAGCGCGTTTGCCAGCTTCGGTGGGGATAGCGTACCCGTCCCCAAAATCGTCATGCCAGAGTTCAATGCTGCGGGCGTGAATATTACTTGAGTCCACTGCGCCCATGAGGCGAAGGGTCCGCCGTACCATACGAGAGATTGCCCACGTGTTTGCGACCACGCGGTCAGCGACACGGACACCGACAATCCGGGATTGTAACCCCGCAAGCCGGACCCCAACTTCCAAACCCGCCATAGTACCACACGTCCCTACCGGTACGAAGATAAGTCGCGGTTCTGGAAGCACTCCCGCCTCAATCTGTGATTTCAGTTCCAAAACGGCTTTCACATAGCCGACAGAGCCGAGCGGTGCCGAACCACCGGCTGGAATGAAATAGCGTTCCTCTCCGATGCCAAGCGTCGTTTTTATCTGTTCGTAAGCGTAACGGGCAAACATCGTCTCCATACGCTTAACCTCATAGATCTGATTAGCGTGTTCGCAAATTGTGCGATAGTTCCTTTCGGAATAGTCAGTAGGCGGTTGTTTAAAGAGCAAGCACTCTACTTGGAATCCAGATGCTTTACCATAGACTGCCGTCGCCCGAACATGGTTAGAACCTGTCGGACCGATTGTGAAGAGCGTCTTTTTAATGTCTGCTTGCGCTGCCGCTGCGAACATATACTCCAGTTTTCGGACCTTGTTGCCCCCACCCAACGGACCGCTCAGATCGTCTCGTTTTATCCAGAGGGACTGGAAACCGAGGGTTCGCTCAAGGTTTAAAAGACGTTGCACGGGTGTCGGGAAGTTTCCGAGTGGAAGGAAGGGAATGGAAGATTGGAAGGGTGGAAGATTGGAGCGGAGACTTTCCTTCCATTTTTCCGTTCCTTTATCTTTCGTGTCTTTTTCTTTCATCTTTTCATCCGTCTGTAGTAAATACGTTACGGCACGACAGCGCGTGCCTACAACCTTAACGAAAACGCTACACAATACCACTTTCAATGATCTGACCTGCGATATGTTCGGCAAGCGCGGCGATTGTCAACGTTGGTGGTACACCGATAGAGGTTGGGAAGAGGCTTGCATCAGCGACAAATAAGCCTTTCACCGTGTGGGATTCTCCTGAAAACTTGACGACACTTCGGTTCGGATATTCACCCATTCGGAGTGTACCTTGCGGATGACTCGAAGCGAGCATGATGTCATTTGGGACGATGCCGCGTCGGCGGATGATCTCAAGATCCATTTCTGTTTTGATAGGGAAATGTTGTGTGTAGGGCATCACAATCTCTGTTGCGCCGGCAGCGAAAAGTAGGCGGGCGGCGTTGATTGCGCCTTCTACTAACATCCTTTTATCTGAACGCCGGAGTCGGTATGCGATGTTTGGTGCGCCTCTGTAATTGACTGAGACTCGTCCGGTTGTTCGGTCGTGTAAGAGAACGAGGAGCGCGGCGATGTGGCGGTAGCGTTCCATCAGTTCCCGATGATCCTCACCGAATCCCGGAAGGCTTGCAGCGACTATCATCTGCGAACCGAAGGCAGGCATGAGTAGGTAACCACTGCTCCGAGACTTTTCTAAGTTGAGGAACTCATCAATATAGTAGCTTTGCGGGATGCCGAGGTGTCCGTCAATGGTTTCGTCGAAAATCCCACCGACAAAAACAGCCGGATGCAAGTGGAGATTTTTTCCTACCTGTCGGTTTGTGTTCGGCAGCCGGCTTTTTAACCAGAGTTGTGGTGAGTTGATGGCACCGGCGGCGAGTACCACCGCTTTGCTCTGGATATCCAACTTGCCTGATGGCAGTTGTGCAGAAACACCAACGACTCTATTTTTTTCCGTATGGATTTTCTCAGCGGTGCAGTTGCTATAGAGTCGTGCGCCTGCGGCAAGTGCTAA
>JAPPDN010000211.1 GCA_028824575.1 Candidatus Poribacteria bacterium
TAGATAGTATTTGCCCGGCGGTAAATTGAGTACCCATGCCCCTGAATCCGACACAGTGGTAATCCCTGCCCGATATTTCCAAGATAAATCTGTATAAGCGAGAATTAAGGCTTTACGCCCTTCAAGCGCAAAAGGCTTTGGGTTTCCCTCATCAAGTGCGAGGCTAAGGGTCCCGCTACAACCAGAGGTTGCTGCACGTAAATCGGCTTGGAACTGTTGGAGTTCGGTCGGTCGATATCGGGATGCTGGAACGAGGATAAATTTTCCATCAGTCCGTGTTGCTCGCGCGGTTATCGGAATCTCTATGCTCCGAATGGTTTCTCTGTGATTTACTTTGATTATCTGATACTTCTGTTTCTCGTCATCCCACTGAGTTATCCCGAAGATACCGAAGCCGTCACCGGCATCGAAATTGCCTGATTTGTCAACATCTACATAAGCCGCGAGATAATATTGACCGGGTTCGACGCTAAGTTCAAACTGCCCATCACCGAGTTTCGGAATCCCACTGATGTACAACTCCCGTAGTTTTTCATCCCGATAGACAGATACATTCGCGTGTGACAGATCATGCCCGTCCCAAATAATCCGTCCTGTTATCGTGGCTGTCATCCGTCTCGTGTCTGCATTTTCTTGGGCGGAAGCGTGTTGGTAGAACATTCCACTTATAGTTCCAATACCGATGATGAGAAGTAGCAGCAGCAACCGTTTCATGTTTTCTTCCTTTAACCGTGTTCCTTTGCTATTTGGTTTTAAGTTACGTGCTATTAATAGTAACACATACACGGATAATTTGCAAGTGACGCGTTACTTTCGAGCAGCGTCATTCAATTCCCTATTTTTCAAAAAATGCTTGACAAAAAGTGTGTTTTTTTTATTATAGGTGTGACGTTGTATCTCCGCTGAGGTCTCCGACGCGCGAAAAAGCGTGGATCGCGTCAGGGCAGCACTCCCTTTTTCGGGATGCGTCACAGGTGTCGTAAGCACCCGCGACACGTAGCACTGCCGTAGAACTGGTATGACAGTGCTGGTTTCTATCATAGCAGATTGCACATTTTCTGTGTTAGAATAGAGACCAGTACCCTCTTGGAACGGATTGCCTGCGCCTTCCTTTTCTTTTTTGTTGCGTTTCGGCAAAACTCCCATCAAGTTGAATTCAACCTCGCAACGCACCCGACACATCGACGCGTCGGGGGGGCGACCGACACAGACGTGTGTCGATAAGGAGATAAACATGTTTATCCGAAAATACTGGCTACCGTTATTGGTGTTCATCGTGGCAATCGCAGGCATCGGGCTTTACCGGCTCGCGACGCAGCCACCGAAAGACCCGATTCTGATTTACAAGGCGGTTGAACCCATAGAGAAACCGACCCAACAACCGACGACGAAAGCCCCTGTTGACGATACCTCGCAGGATGGACACTGGCACGGTGATGAGTGGCATGCCGAACCGCACGCCCGAGACGAAGTTTCCGAATCGGAAGTCTCTGCGGACGGGCAGGGTGCGCCTGATGTGCGGGCTGCGCCTGTCGTTGCCGCGCCCGCGAACACACAGATCGACGCGGCAACGCTGGAGTTAGCCGAACACAGGCTGAAGGATCCCGAGGTTTCTAAAGCGTGGCGCGAGTGGTCGAAAAAGGCGAGGGAACTAAGAGAAAAATATTTGCAAGCTTCTAATGAAGTCATAGCCGTGGGACCACAGACAGATGAAGATGTGAAACGATATAAGAATGACCCGGAATGGCAACGTAGATGTGACGAGGCGTTTGCAAAAATGGGCGAGATATACGGAATGATGACAGCACACGAGAAGGAAAATCCCCTTTTTCAGTAAAGCGATACACTTCAAAGGAGTTTGAAATGTGAAACGCAAAACGATGTTTCTGCTTTACGTTCTTGTCGGGGTGATATTTCTTTCTTCGGCATGCGTGCTTGTGTATGTGCGTGCAGCGGATCAGAATTCCAGCCACTGCGCGTCCTATCTGAAGGACTATCTTGAGAAACAAAAGGCTTTTGAGGCGGCAAGGGATGCATTGGCGCGGGCGCATGTAGCACGCGCAAAAGCTATCAATCAGGACGTTCCGCCTGACATGAAGAAATTTGAGGACGAGTACGATTCAAATAAGGACGATTCCTTCAACAAATTGATTGAGGGTATGGGACAGAAACTACCGACCGGTATTAGCGATGTAAACAGCTTCAATAACTTCGCTAACATCGTCGCAGTTTTAGCAGCAGCATCAGAGAATTACAATTCTGCCAAGACTGCATTTGATGAAGCCGAAAAAGCCCTTGCGAATTGTACCGGTCAGTCGATTGTGACGATCTGGTGTGAACGTGGGTCAAAGTGCCAGCTGGCATCGTCGGGATCGAGCAATACCAATCCGAAAGCGCATTATGTCTACGACTGCCCCGATCGGATTGAAGTGGCATACAACATTGTTGTAGGCAGCATTACTCAGGCGTGTCCGGGTGAGTGGTGGCGTTGTGATGGCTCAAATGTCTGTCCGCGTCGTTCGGATCATGTTGTCGCGTGTAAAGGGGGTTGCGGTGATATGGTGGGTCCCGGTCGCGTCGAGAGTTACCATGCGATTGTCTGTGAAACGAATGAGTCCTTCATCGGTTGCGGTCAAACGTATCGGAGTTGCTCCGCGACGGATCAGCAGATACACTCAAAGAGCGGTGATAGATGTCCGCAGGTCCCGAGCGGTTCTGGGTGTTCTAACGTTTCGGGTCCGAACTATTGCGACGATCAAGGCTCGTGTTCGGTGGGTTCAACTTCGGGCGTTCCGGGTCCGGTGTGTGGTCATAACTACTGCTGTTGCTCGCCGTCGGGTAGTAGCAGTGGTGGCAGCAGTTCCGGTGGGCGGAACTGTGGGACCTGCGATAGATATTACGCCCCTGGGGAGACGATCGGGACGTGTCCAAACGGGGATGTCTGTTGGTTCGACGACAGCAGCTCTGACGGTAGTAGCAGTAGCGACGGCAGTTCAGATGACAGCAGTTCAGACGATAGTAGCGATTCGAGTGATAATGGGGTCTGCCAGCAGTGCGGTGGTGCGAATTATTACCCCTGTGTCTACTGTGGTGTGACCTTTGACACCTGTTATTCTC
>JAPPDN010000510.1 GCA_028824575.1 Candidatus Poribacteria bacterium
CAACGTCAACGGGAAGATTATGCCGCCGCCTGCTGTGCAATGCAAAACGTCCAACTCGCCGCATGGGATGCTGGGGTCGGGATGCAGTGGAGCACCGGCAGAATCACGATGGAAGAACAGACGTATCAGCTGCTGGGCATTGATTCATCGCAAGAATACATCATCGGCTTCTTCTACACGGGTTACCCCGCCGACATCGGGCAACCGAAACGGCAACCAGCAGGTGAGTTTATTCGTTGGGTCGCGTAAGACCCGTCAACCCTCGGTTTCTGTCTGGAAAGTTAGCAAGTAAAAAGTGTGCTAAAGTTGGAAAGTTGTCACACTTACGAACTTTAGAACACTTTACAAACTTTCAAAGGTTTTCGATGGCTGATAGACACTACACAGATAATTTGTACGCCGCCTTGGCATTCTGCCAGAAGAATTTTGCTTTGACGGTATCGCCTTTTGTGCTGAAGTAGTCGTCCACAATCTGTTGCACGACTTTATACGGTGCGAAACGTTCCGAGACAGGCCAGTTGCTCCCATAGATGAGCCGATCCTCGCCAAACGCGTCCCACAGGACATCAATCGTTGGCGTGTAGTAGGCAACATCCGTCGGTGCTGGCGTTTGTCCGGTGTGTTCTACCAAGCCTGAGACCTTGCAATAGATGTTCGGATAGCGCGCTACTTCATTGATTGCGGAGACCCAGCCCGCGTCGGGGGGTTCTTCTGATATACGCACCCCCGCAATATGGTTGATGACGATCCGCATCTCCGGTGTATGTTCGACCAATGCTGGCAGCGTTGATAGCATTTCGGGATTAATTAACAGGTCCAAAGTGAGTTCTTTTGCTGCCAATGTCTCAATGTTTGATCTGAAGGTGGTATCACCGATTGATCTCAGGTGTCCACCACCGAGGCGTATCCCGCGGAAGAGTGGATTTGCAGAGAACCGGTTCAAGTTACCTTCAAAATCCGTGTCGTCGGGTTCCAAGTGTCCAACAAATCCTACAATAAAAGGCTCGTCTGCGGCGAGGTCAAGAATCCACTGGTTATCCTCAAGCCACTTACTCGCCTCAACGACGACGGTCCCAGTCGCGCCTTCAGGGACCGCGAGGGCTTTGAAATCTTCCGGCATCACCCGTCTGTAAAGGACTTCATCATTAGGGTTCGGCCACGGCACACCTTCAGGTCGCGTTGGATCGTAGAAATGTGTATGTGTATCAATAATCATAAATATCTCTCCATATTATTCATTTTTCTTTGCTTAACTTGCTGTGGACCTCCGGATCCGGAGCAGCAACAGAAGCGTGAGCTGCAACGGGATGCCTTAAAACTGAGAATGGGGCAGGCACTCAATCCGACAGATGCGGAAGGACACCTTGAACTCGGTAAAATCTATCGTGAATTAGGTGAGTCCGAGAAAGCGATAGAATCATTTCAAAACGCCATCGCGCTTGATGACAAACACGAACATGCCTATAACAATCTCGGTTTGGTTTATACCGATCTCCGTCTGTTTATACTCGCGATTGAGATGTTCCAAGCTGCATTGGAGTTGTCGCCGGAAAACCCCGCCTTCTATAACAATCTCGGCTATGCTTACAATATGACAGATCGGTTTGAGGAAGCAATCGCCGCCTATAGCAGCGCAATTGAGTCGGATCCGACTTTTGTTGATGCCTATTACAACCTCGCCGATGCCTATCTCAACCGCGACATGTATCAAGACGCTATACAGTATTATGAGTCGGCGCTTGAGATAGAAGAAGGCGACGCGGACGTCTATTTCAACATCGGACTCGCTTACGAGGAAAACGGACAGTTCCTCCGCGCGATCCAATCCTACGAAAAGGGAATATCTTTTGACGACAGCGATGCAGAAGCTTATTATCGCCTCGCACACGCCTATAAAAAAAATGGCGATCCGCTCATGATGCGCCGCTATCTGGAAACGTTTTTGGATCGGGCAAAGGGGCTTTCGCATCTTGAAGAAGAGATCCGCGATGCGGAGCAGCTGTTTAATAGATAGCGTTCTTTCTCAAGATCAGCAAATATTCTGATTTCATCCCGTCCGGGTTCTTATTCTTCCGTGCACCGAATAACTTCCGCGTTTTAATCCTATCCTCATAGACCTTTTCAAACGCGAATCCACGTTCCGTAAAATACTCCGCCAATATCCGCCATATTTCAACACTTATACCATCAATCCGTGGGTTACCGACAAAAATACAAGCTGCTGCGTTCGGTTTCAATTGACACATCGAATTTTCAAGCGCGTTGACTGTATGGCAAAAATAGGAATCCAACCGTTTTCGGAGGTCATCCCGGGTGAGCATCCCTCGGACTTTATCCAACGTTTCCGTCTGGATCACCCGACCTGCCTTCCGATACGGGATTTCAAGCCTTGATAACGCTTGCACCTCTCCCTCGGTGTGTCCTAACCAAAACAGTTCCATCTTCGTGGATCGGATATACTCCTGTGCCTGCAGATAAGGCGGTGATGTTATGAGGGCATCACATACTCGCGGCACAGCGACATCCGACGAATCAACCCCTCCATGAAATTCAACTTGTCCAGAATCTTCAAGATGGTGCTGCTGTGTATATACCACGAAGTCGTTGAGGTTTCTTAACGTTTTCAAGGAGAGACTCTGAAGCATCTCATCTAATTGTTCTCTCCAATCTTCCTGAAGCAACGCCTCTATAGCCTGTAACTTCCGCTTGGATCTGGCAAGTTTGGGTGTCCTGTCTTCTGTATAGGAAAAGCGTTTGCTCACCTTCAACAACGCAGATTTAATAATAGCGGTATAGATCCCATCATCCGTATTATTGACGGAACCCCAATATTGCGATAAGACCTCTAAGATTTCAGGTGCGTACCAATAGGCAATATTCGACCAAACAGATGTGAACTGCCTGTTACTTTCTCGTATACCCGCCAAAAGTTTATACAAACTCGCTTGCTGCAATCTCTCTTTACCACGATAAACCTTGAGGGGCATAATGTGATTCAAAAGAAGGTTCAGGTCGAGTAAAACAGCATTGCGTTTGCACAGATACGCCTCAACACCGACTGTTCCTGAGCCTGCGAACGGATCGACAATCCAATCTCCTTCCTTTGTGTAGGTATT
>JAPPDN010000611.1 GCA_028824575.1 Candidatus Poribacteria bacterium
AGCGGGTTTCATGGCGAGAAATTTTTGTGCTTTGCCGATATCCCTTCTAAAATAGTTGGGTTGTTTGTAGAACAGGTCTCGTTAGATATACCCTTCACAAAAAAAAATGGCGAGGTATCAAAACCTCGCCATATATTATATAAGGTTAGTTAGGTGTAAGCCTTGTAGCAGATAGTGATCATCTACTACTTATTCAGTCCGAGTTTACGAATGTGGTACGTCCCTTCCTGAGCTTTCATACTTTCTACACTCGCCGCAAAGCCTGCGTCTTTGACCGCCTCAATTAACGCTGCTTTTACGCGTGCAGACATTGCATCGTTAACACCCTGCACAGGATCTGCTCCTGGGAGTGCCCGTACCGTAACCTTAAAATACTTTGGCTCATCAGGTTTGAAATGCCATCCGATTTTATTCTCTAAAACAGATTTGCCTGTTTCGCTACTGATTTTGCTAAGTGGAAACAAGGCTGTCGTTACCTTGTAGATGGCATCATCAATGACCACGGGATCCATCTTTTCCAGCGACTTCATGACACTGAAGGCAGAAGTGAACCGGGTCATTCCGGTCACTGACAGCGTGACATCAAAACCTGTGTTACCCATTTTTTCCGAAGTGCATCCGAGTGTAAAAACAAATGGCACAACGAAAAAACAGAGAAATAATCGATTTAACCGGCGCATTTCAATCTACACAACCTAAAATTTTTAGTTAGCGACTGTTGCCTTAAAGCGTGGGTCCGCTTCAACAGCCTTAACTAAAGCATCTGTTGTAACTTTACCCTTCTCAACCTTTACCACAGCCTTGTTTTCATCCATAGAAACACTGACAACCTCAGAGACACCGGTAACCTTTGTAAGTGCATCCTGCACCGCACTGGTACACCCGCCTCACGTCATACCGGTTACAGTAAGCGTCACTTCTTCAATGCTTACTGCTGCCGTTTGGTCTGGTGTTTCTGCCGTTTCGCTGGGTGTTTCTGCTGGTTTCTTTGACGAGTCTGCACAAGCAAAAACAAATAAAAGTGCTGCCAAGCAGACAAATACCATACTCACGTTTAACTGACGCATAAGTTTATTCCCCTTATTTGTAAAAAGCGAACTTCCGATCGCGCCCTTTAATTTTATCTCTAATGAATTAAACTATATCCTGTTGAGGACGCAAAGGAAATATGATTCGCTCTTCAACTCATATAGAAAGGGCGGACAAATCCGCCCTTCGCTCTATGCCACTAATTGGCAACCGTTGCCTTAAAGCGCGGATCCGCTTCAACAGCCTTAATCAAGGCATCAGTTGTAACTTTCCCCTTTTTAACTTTCACCACAGCTGTGTTGTTATCCATAGAAACGCTGATAACCTTAGAGACACCGGTGACCTTCGTGAGTGCATCCTGCACCGCACTGGTACAATTGCCTCAGGTCATTCCCGTCACATCGAGCGTTACTTCTTCAATCTGATCGCCCAGCAATCCACAACCGAGTATGAACGCGAAAGCAATCAGACAAACCAGCGATAATTTGGCGATATACATCCGGGTAACCTCCTTGAATTACTTGTTTGTTATTCTAACATGTATTAATTTTTTTTACAACATTTTTTAAGATTGGATTTAACTTGACTTTTTGTTTTCTGTACCGTAAGATTAATGTAGATTATCAAACAATTGGATCCAACGCAAGTTCTCAAATGCTTCTGTAGCCGTAAAAGGTTTTGAAACTTGCAAACGAACGAAAACTGCACGGAGAATCCTTCGTGCAAAAAGGAGTTTTGAAAAAATGAAACACAGAATTCATCTTGCCTTCCTTATGGCATTGCTCGTTGTGGGAGCGTTTTTCGTTGTTAACGCCTATCCTACCGATGAAACGCAGCCTGCCGACGCAGAGAAGCCAGCCACTGAGGAAGTGACGCTCAGTGTAACCGGCATGACATGAGGCGGCTGTACCAGTCAGGTGCAGGATGCACTCAGCAAAGTCGCCGGTGTCTCTGAAGTCGTCAGCGTTTCTCGGGATACAAACACCGCTGTTGTGAAGGTAGCGAAGGGAAAAGTAGCAACAGAGGCGTTAGTCAAAGCCATTGAATCCGTTGAAGGACGCAACTTTTCCGCTACTCCCATCGAGGAAGTGACACTTAGTGTAACCGGTATGACGTGAGGTGGCTGTACCAGCGCAGTGCAGGATGCACTCAGTAAAGTCGCCGGTGTCTCTGAAGTCGTCAGCGTTTCTCGGGATACAAACACCGCTGTTGTGAAGGTAGCGAAGGGAAAAGTAGCAACAGAGGCGTTAGTCAAAGCCATTGAATCCGTTGAAGGACGCAACTTTTCCGCTACTCCCATCGAGGAAGTGACACTTAGTGTAACCGGTATGACGTGAGGTGGCTGTACCAGCGCAGTGCAGGATGCACTCAGTAAAGTCGCCGGTGTCTCTGAAGTCGTCAGCGTTTCTCGGGATACAAACACCGCTGTTGTGAAAGTGCCAAAAGGGAAAGTAGCATCAGAGGCGTTAGTCAAGGCTGTTGAGTCCGTTGAAGGGCGCAACTTTTCGGCTGCTCCCATTGAGGAAGTAGCACTTAGTATTACCGGTATGACGTGAGGTGGCTGTGTCAGCGCAGTGCAGGATGCACTCAGTAAAGTTGCCGGTATCTCTGAAGTGGTAAGCGTTTCTATGGATACGAACACGGCTGTTGTGAAAGTGCCAAGAGGAAAGGTCGCATCAGAGGTGTTAGTCAAGGCTGTTGAGTCCGTTGAAGGGCGCAACTTTGCCGCTGTGGTCATTGAAGAAGTGACGCTTAGTGTCACTGGCATGGTGTGTGATGCGTGTCCGAGCAAGGTACAGGATGCACTCAGTAAGGTTGCTGGTGTCTCTGAAGTCGTCAGCGTTTCTACCGACACAAACACCGCTGTTGTGAAAATCACACAAGGGAAAGTGACAACAGAGGCGTTAATCAAGGCGATTGCAGCGATTGAAGGCGGGAGTTTTAAGGCGCAAGTCGCGCATTAGAATTACATTACGGTGGGCGAGCCTCGCTCGTCCACGCATAATATGGTATAAATTCAAGCACATAATGTGAAAGTTGCTGGTTGTGTATTTTCGGATGTGAAACCTCATAATTCAT
>JAPPDN010000486.1 GCA_028824575.1 Candidatus Poribacteria bacterium
AAAGGAACAGGTCGCACCCTGGTGTTCAGATGGCCCCGGAGAAGCCGAACTCGGTGGAAATATGGAGGTCACGCTCTCACATTGGGCAGATGCGTGTCACGCACAAGGTGGCACCGTCGTCTTACCGCACATCCCGAACCCGAATTGTGAACCAGCGACGCTCATCGCCACCGGACGCGTGGACGCTGTCGAGTATCTCACCAATGCCATGTATGGGCACCTTGAGTACTATCGTTACCTCAACTGCGGCTATAAACTGCCGCTCGTCGGTGGCACGGATAAAATGAGTAGCGATGTACCAGTAGGCGTTTATCGCACCTACGTTCACATTCCCGACAATGAGGAATTCAATTACGATAACTGGTGCAAATACATGAGTGCCGGAAACACGTTCCTCAGCGGTGGTCCCATGATACGGCTTACTGTTGATGGACAACCCATCGGGAGCACGATTAACCTACCCGGTAACGGCGGCACTGTGGAAGTGGAAGCCGCCGCGGATTCTATCTTCCCGATCCATACCTTGCAGATTATTCAGGCAGGGCAGGTCGTCGCTTCCACTGAGGACAAAGATGGCAAAGCGCATCTACGCCTGAAAGCGAATCTGAAAGTGGACAAACACTCCTGGATTGCGGCGCGATGCGGTGGACCTAACTACGCCCAAGCGGTTCCGCACCACGACGGATGGGGACGCGGTATCATTGCGCACACCTCCCCGGTCTATATCGCTGTTGGCGGCGAGTGGTGGATGTTCGATCCGGAAACGGCGAACTATATGCTAACTTTGATTGAGGGTGGGTTGTCCTATATTCAGCAGACAGCACGCCATCATGAACACGGCACTGTTACACACCATCACGGCGAGGATGACCATTTGGAGTTCCTTTCTCGTCCATTCCAAGAGGCACGAGAGGCGGTTCACCGTCGGATGCACCAGTTGGGTATCCCACATTAAGATAGTTTTAGACAGTTCTTGTAGGTTGGGTTGAGCGGTAAAAGACAAATCTCTATCAAGTTTCAAGGGAGATGCTGTTTTCCAATAGACCGTTGATGAAATGGACATAGCGAAACCCAACAACCCAACTACACCATTAATTGAATCCGCGTAAAATTTTAAATTCAATGGGGGTAAAAATGCCGAAAGAATTGGTAGCGGTTGCTCCTCGGCAACCCGTCTTAAGAGAGTACGAAGATGGTCCCATTCCCGCGGATAACGTCCGCGTTCAAGTCGAGTTCGGCGCACCCAAACGCGGCACCGAACTGACGGCGTACTACGGATACAACAGTGCAAATTTTCCGATGGGACTTGGGAATATGTGCGTCGGAAAAGTTATTGAAATCGGGGAAGAGGTTGAGGGTTTCGAGATTGGGGAACGCATCGCCAGCCACGGGCACCTCAAAGAAACGCATACCTGGCGCGCGGGGAGTGTCCTCAAAATGCCAGACCACATGACGTGGAAAGAGGCGGTCTGCTATGATCCATTGCACTTCGCAATGTCTGCTATTCGCGATGGAAAAGTCCGCGTTGGCGAGCGCGTGGCTGTCTTTGGGTTGGGGGCTATTGGATTGATGACGGTGCAAATGGCACGGATCGCAGGGGCTGACTTCGTCGCTGCCGTGGACCCACTTGAAAGACGGCGGAAGGTCGCTGAAAAGACGGGCGCGGAGCTTGTCATCGATCCCACTGCCTCCAATACCGGCGAGGTGCTCAAAGAAGCAACCGGCGGGCTTGGTGTTGATGTGGCTGTAGAAACGAGTGCAATCTACGAAGCACTTGATGATGCCCTTCGCAGCGTCACGTTTGAAGGGACAATCGTCTACGCTGGACGTGCGAAAGCATGCACAGGTGGGCTTGACCTCGGTGCTGTCGCGCACGTTAACATTCCGAACATCATCTTTGCGCGTGCTAACAGCGATCCCAACCGCGATCATCCGCGCTGGGATTTCAGACGTATCGTTAATACCTGCTGGAAATGGCTGGAAGAAGGTAGATTTGACTGTGAAGATGTCGTTGATCCGGTAGTCCCGTTTGAAGATTCCGTCGAGGCATACATAGAGATGGACAATCACCCCGAACGGAGTGTCAAATTGGGAGTGTCCTTTCGGTAGATATACAGAAGCAGCCTGTCCGTTGATGGGCTACTGATATGCAATCAAAAAAATACCAAGAACCATCACGACAGCTGCGATCAAGCGGCGTTTTGTATAGGCCTCTTTCAAGGCGTACCCACCGAGTAGGACAACGAAGATGACAGAACACTGCCGAACCGCGGTCACATAACTAACCTTTTCCGTCATCAAAACGTAGAGAATGAGCGAATAGGAGGTCAATGAAAGTCCAACAAGAACAAGACTCCGCTTCCAGTCTGTTCGTCCAATCTCTGCAATCTGCTGGTGTGGAAACCGGGCGAGGCAGGACAGCCCGTAAAAGACTTGCGAGATACTGTTCTCCATTAAATAGTAGGTCACGGCCCGCCACAAAGGCGCATCCGTAGAATAGCGATGGAATTCAGACATTCCTTGCTTGTCTATTAGTGAGTACCCGATGACGCTCGCCAGCGTTGCATAAGCCCAGAGGGAATCCGGTTCGCGAAGGTAGCGAAGAAACGCTTTGAACTGAATACGTGCCTCGCGTTGTTGATAGAGTACTATGGATGCCATCACACATAGGATACCTATCAAGCCTTGTGCGGAAATGCGTTCGTTTAGGAGAATAAAGGCAAATAGTGGTAAGAATGCTGGTGCAGCGCGCGTAATCGGATAAACAAACGAAATCTCGCCAACCGTATAGGCGTGCGTCAAAAACAGACGGTAGAACAGATGAACCAGTGCGGAGCCAGCAATATAGACCCATACGGATTTGGGAATTACCGGTTGCTTGATACCAAAGGCAACGAGTGCTATCGCTACGGTGTAAAACCCACACCAAAAAAAGAGGATGCGTGTGTCTCTGCTGGATTTGCTATAGAAATTCCATAAAGCGTGGCAAAATGCTGACAACAGAATTAAAGCAATTGAAGTAAATGCCATGGGACCTTTCGTTATTTGTAGATACAGGGTCTGTATCTGTTCGTTAATAACTGTCAGCCATCGGTAATCAGTTA
>JAPPDN010000568.1 GCA_028824575.1 Candidatus Poribacteria bacterium
ACTTCGTTTCAGGCTTAGTGTTTTGGATCTCGGGGATGCTATAGGTTTTAGACAGGCATTGTCCTGCCAGCATACGCTCGTCCAAGGCGTGCAGCTTCTTCGCCGCCACCGGTGATCCGTACACCCGCATCAATGTTCGCCTCAATTGTATCAGGGGACGTGCTTTCTAAAAACTTAATACCCGCCGCTTTACATGCTGCAAAGACGCGATCCCGGGCATCTTGCAATTCTTTGGGACGCGGATTCGGTGGGTTTTTGTAGCCAAACGACATACTCATATCCCCTGGTCCCCACTCCGCGAAAGCGATGCCGGGCACCTGCGCCGTAATCTCGACGTTTGCTAATGCACGTTTGTTTTCAAATTTGAGACCTAAGAGAAGTTCACCGTTTGGATTCAAGGGCCATGGATCGGCGACATCGAGATATTCGTTCGCGGAAATGCCCCAGATAGGTGCGGCGGAGCCTTGACCAGCTGAACCGCGTCTGCCGACATCCAACTGCGTACCAACGCCGATTGTCTGGAACGGGTACCGGCACGCTTCAACGAACGCTTTGACCGCCTCTGGAGATTCGGCGTGACAAAGGAGGAGTCCATGCACACCACGTGCGAGGAGCTGCCGCATCTGCCAACCGTTCGCACGAATTACATCTGCGCTAATGCCATCTACCGGCAGTTCGACAATGACTGCTGGAGTTTTGTGTCCACTATTCGTTGGACCGCCATCAGCAAGACCGCGCATGAAGTTATCTAACCCGCCGAGATCAAAACTCCCGTGCTCCATGCCGACGTTGATATAATCTGCCCAAGTCTTTGCCATCGCGATACCGGCATCATAGTTCAGGTTCGCGCCTGTGTGGCTGCCAGTGTAGAAGACAGGCAGGTCATCTTCCAGTAATTCAATCGCTTTATTAACGCGTTTTGGCATTACGGATTCTCCTTGTTAGTTTAACGTGCAAAATGAAAAATCGTTTCGATCACTCTCGACTTTTTTCGGTCTAATGGTTTAAAAAATTGTACAGAAAACGCGATAATCTGTCAACAAATTTTTTGCAAATTCGCAAACAAAAAAACGAGAATTTTGACCTTAGACCAATTTAACCTTGACAAATCCACGGGTTTCATTTATTTTTAAAAAATCAATTATGAACGCAAATTTTTTAGGACTTACGCATCTTCTCTTAAAGTCCCCCTGATAAGGGGGATTTAGGGGATTAAAAATACCGAAATTACTGCGTTTTGCGTAAGTCCTATTTTTATTATAAGGGGCCATCAGCATCGTGAAAGCATTTGTTACCAAACTACTACCAGACAAACGACGCGAAAAAACTGTTGTTACCGACTGGAAAGAACCCGCACCACCTGTCCGGAACGAGGTGCTCTGTCAGGCCGTTTTCACGGGACTTACCAACGGCACAGAACGGAATCAGATTATCGGGGGAAACTATTCGGCACCCGATGATCGACTGCCAGCAGGTGGCGGGTACCAGAACGTCGGTAGAGTCATTGAGACGGGACCGGACGCGACGCAGCTGCAGGTCGGTGATCTCATCTACGCCAGTGTGGATCATGTTGAACGGTTCACCATCGCAGAGGATGGACTGTTGTTAAAATTGCCTGAAGATATTGATCCAGCGGATGCTGCCCTTTTCGGGATTTCTGGTGTCGCGATGCACTGCTGCCGTCGTATAGATCCGCGTATCGGCGAAAAGGTACTTATCGTCGGGCAGGGATGTATCGGTATGTTCGCAGCACAGATCGCATACGCCATGGGGGCACGTGTCACAGTATGCGATATTGAAGAATCGCGGTTGGAACAGATTCGCCAATTAGGTGTCGCAGAACAGGTCGTTAATACAAGCGGCGACGGTTGGAATGCCCAGATCCAAGACGGTGCATTTGACGCTGTCATGGACTTTGCCGGTGTCCCTGAAATGGTCACGCCGATGATTCAGGCTTGCAAAACTCGTGGGCGACTCCTCTTGGTCGCAGGACGGTTTGATGTCAGCTATACCTTTAACATCGGACAATTTAAGGAGATTAGCATCCTTCAGTGCAGCCATTTCACTCGTGATGATTTGGAAAACCTCTGTCGATTTTTACGCCAAGGTTCCATCAAGATTGCCCCGTTAATTCGACACCGCGTGCCTATTGATGAAGCACCACAGATATACAGATGGCTCCGCGATGAACCGATGCGCTTGCTGGGGACCGTATTTGAATGGGGATAGGTGTTAATTGTGTCTGTCTATCACCAGCAACAGATGCTCCCATATAATTGTCAAGGTTCCCTAAATTTTCTTAAGTCGAGTCCCGATATCTAAACTATCCTACCTAAACACCTCCAAAAAAATTTAAATTACAAAAAAGTGCAACTTTTTTGTAACTCATTTGTAGTAACGATAACCTTACTTTACCTTAACAGCAAGTTTTGGAAACCTGCAAGCCGCGCGAAAAGAGCGGAGTCATAATATGACGGAAGATAAATTCCTCGCGCTCTTCCACGAGCACAAGGCTCAGATTTATCAACACACCCTCTATCTGCTCGGAAATCGGGAAGATGCAGAGGACATAACACAAGAGACGTTCATCAAGGCATGGGAATACCGTGCTAAATTGCGTCCGAAAACCGCGCGTTCATGGTTACTAAAATGTGCACAGAATTTCTGTTTCAATCTGCTGAAGCGACATAAATTTCAGGTGCATTTAACAGATAGAGACGATGCGGATCCCGAAACAGAACTCGAAACTTTAATGCACACACATTCTGGTCGATCAAATCCATCGCCAGATGAACTTGTGGTTCAGCAGGAACTCAAGGATTCCGTGCAGTGTGCCATCAAAAAATTGCCACCAGATATGCGGTCGGTGATAATTATGCGGGAATTAAACGGTATGAGTTTCAAGGAGATTGCTGAGGTCTTGGAGCAACCTGAAGGCACCGTGAAATCAACAGCATTCCGTGCTCGCAAGAAATTACGGGAGCTGCTGCGTCCTTATTGGAGAAATGACGAATGAATCGATTTCCTTCCCATCCAGATTTAACGTGTACGGAAGTACAGGATACCTTAGAGGCTTATCTTGACAACGAGTTGGATGCGGAC
>JAPPDN010000459.1 GCA_028824575.1 Candidatus Poribacteria bacterium
ATCAAAAACCTTTTATAACTGACAACTGACAACTGATAACTGACAACTATTTCCTCTGACAACTGACAACCAATTCCAAGGAAATGAATTATGTCTAAAACATGGCTGATTTTTGTTTTCATGACCGTCTCATCGTGGGGGCTTTATGGGGTATTTCTGCATCAAGGGCAGGTCGCGATGGCGGATCCCGTGCATGGACGCTACAAAGCATTTCTCTTTGTCGGACTTGCCTATCTTCTCGCAGCTGTCATCGGTTCCGCGCTGATGCTCGTCATTAATGGGTCCAACTGGCAATTTACAGGAAGCGGCGTCTCTTGGTCGTTTGTTGCTGGACTTGTCGGTGCGATTGGCGCATTTGGCGTGCTACTCGCCTTTGGTGCAGGCGGTAGACCGGCTGTCGTGATGTCCATTGTTTTTGCAGGCGCGCCTATTGTCAATGCTATCGTCGCAACACTTTCCCATCCACCTGCTGGCGGTTGGGGCGCAGTCCGATGGCAGTTCGTTGCAGGTATTCTGCTCGCTGCGTTGGGTGGCTGTTTAGTGATGCTGTACAGACCGACTTCGTAGCCCCTCGAAAAAATCATCGTAAATCCGCTTCTTCGCAATAATTGTAGATTTTCCCATCATTTATCGCGAGGAGGCGGCTAAATACACCATATCCTTTCCTGACGCCACTCGCTCAATTATTTTTGCCACAAAACGCATTTTTCACTATCCTTTTTACGTGACATGTCTCTAATAAGCAAGAAGAGGGAGAGTTGTCATGCATTCCGAAGAATTGATTGACGCGAGTGATGCCGAGTTGGTTGTTGTTGCACTTGCGGGTAATACACAAGCATTTGATGTGTTAGTAAATCGCTACCGACGCGCGATGTTGGCAGTTGCGCAACAAATTGTCCGAAACGCCACAGACGCAGAAGATGTCGTGCAGGACGCGTTTTTACGGGCTTTTGAGGCGTTACCACAACTTACTGATTTGAATCGGTTTGGGGCGTGGCTGCATTCAATTACGCGGAACCGTGCCTTGCGTTACTACAGAAATAGCAGTCGCTATCAACCGCAAGAGGATATGGAGCCACACTTAAATAGGGTATCTGATACATCGGCGGCGGATCCGGCGCATATTGTGGAAAACGAATTGACGCAGCAGGCAGTTCGAGACGCTATTCAGAACCTACCAGCGGACTATCAGTCGGTAATTGAACTCTATTATTGGGCAGAGATGCCTCAGCAACGGATGGCTGAATTTCTATCGCTGCCGCTGACAACTGTGAAGTGGCGGCTCCGTAAGGCGAAAGAGATGCTAAAAGAAAATTTAGAAAAATACGGTTACGGCGAGGATATGTGACAATCTTTAGGAAACTTTTGTATTTATCATAGGAGGTGGATGCCATGGAAGAACGGAGACAGGAGCAACAACAGGAGCTCAGAGGTCTTTTCCAGATGTTGGATCACACCGCAAAGATCGCAGAGGATGCAGCGTTAACAGGTGCCTTTAGTGGTGGCGAAACACGATGCATTACCCAATTCAATAACGTTCTTGCCCGCTTGAAGGAACTCAACGCTGTCCCTGACGGGCTTTTCGACGAACTTGACGCTGAAGCGTCTTTTGGTCAAATCGGAATCGCCTGCCACCAACTCGCAGCTTACCTCAATGAAGGGTTAGATACGACCACAGATGCCAAAGGATGGCTCGCCAGCTTTTTCGGAGAACGATTCATAGAGAATCTGAAAGAAGAGGCAACAGATAAACCGCTTGGAGATATGATCCGAAAGGCTGTTCCAGATTTCTTGACCGAGACAACATTGGAGGACATCGCCGAAACTTTCCCCGTTGCAGCGGGTGGAAAATTAACGATTGATGCCGACTGCGGTGGGATTGACGTGCAGAGCACAGAGGATGATACCGTCTCGGTCCGCATTCAACGCGCCGCGCAGATAAAAGCGAATCGGCGGGCAGCAGAAATCCTCAAAAATCTTGATGTTCAGATAACACATGAGGCATCCGATGTTAAAATTGAGGCGAAGTTCACAGGAAACGCAAAACGCTGGCTGAAGCGGAAAAACGATCTTGATGTTCAGTTTGATATCCTCGTGCCACAGCACTATAACCTCGATTTGCAAACCGCATGTGACGACATTTCTGTCGTGAATGTTACAGGGGATGTGAACGTAGAGACATTCCGCGCGGGACTCCGTTTGCAAGATATTACGGGGCGTATTGATGCGGTCACATCTATCGGGAACATTGATCTTAAGGCATTTAATGGAGATGTGGTGCTTCAAACGACGGGCGGGAATATTGCGATTGCAGCTGGTAGCGGTGATGTTAAAGCCAAAACTTCAGCGGGAAACGTACAGGCTGTTCAGGTCGTAGGTGCGGTTAATGGGCAAACCTCCGGCGGTAATGTTACCCTACGCGGATGCCAAGGCGGCGCAGAACTCAAAACGGCGGGTGGAAGTATAGAGGTCGAAAACGATGGACCTGTCCTTGCGAAAGCGAGTGGCGGTTCCATCCGTTGCCAACTTCAAAAGATAGACACCAATCAGAACTTACTGTTAGATTTGGAGACAACGGGTGGCAGTATTAATATCTCACTCGTCCCAGATATCGCTGCGACTGTCGAGGCTAAAGTACTCGGCGGTTCAGTAACGACGGAATTTCCGGTAACCGTAGAGGCATCGGGGACTGTAAAACCTGATCAGTTGCAGGGGGTTATTAATGGCGGGGGCCCACTGCTAAAACTCCGTTCCGTTGGTGGAAATATCGCCCTCAGGAAAACAGAAAAAGAAAATTCGACAGAGGTGTAAAGGTGTTACAGAGCAGACGAAGGGAATTGATGTTAGTTGGCGTGTTTGTGTGGTACATCTTGAGCGTAGGTGTTTTTATAATACTGCTGCTGCCGTTTGTTATGCCACAACACCAGTTAGCGCAGTTTATCCCCGAATGCACTTGGCAATCACAAT
Source organism: Candidatus Poribacteria bacterium (assembly GCA_028824575.1). Lineage (GTDB taxonomy): Bacteria > Poribacteria > WGA-4E > WGA-4E > WGA-3G > WGA-3G. The sequence continues at coordinate 2,968 of JAPPDN010000459.1, forward strand.
TTCACAAACCGTGTGCTTTTTGCGGGATGAGTACCGCATTCTACGCGATCTCGCGCGGCGATTTCGCTCAGGCACATCGCTTGAATCCGCTAAGCCTCTATATCTACTTCACCTTTCTGCTAAACACACTC
>JAPPDN010000842.1 GCA_028824575.1 Candidatus Poribacteria bacterium
AGATGCTAAGGTCTACCTTTCGTACCGGTATCTCCGGGAAGGTTGGAAAAAACGCGTGGATGCCGTTAATCAGTTCAATGCTCGCTGCAATCGCGAAGCCTGCCCACAGCATCTTGTTTTTAAAGAGCCGTCCGTCTGAGTACGTCATCTCTATCGGCAAACGGACGATCGGATAGGTCAGCCGTTCGCGTTCGATCCACTGCTTCCGAAGCAATAGATCGATGCATATCATCACCCATATCAGCACGGACAGAAAGATCGTCCACCATAAAACCGGTTCCCACCAAGCCGCCAGATACCGCGTCGAGTAAAAAGAGGCTTCCCCGTCGTAAAAATCTTGTAAGACGGACAAATCGCTGAGTGTCATCCAGCTTGGCAGATACCGCCAGAAGAGTTGTTGCCACTCGTTTTCAGCGGTGGCAAACCAGAAACCGTTTGGAATCACAGGCACAAGGGTCTGCATCATATCGTGTCCCGCGATCGCCGAAGATATTGAGAGAATGACGTAGATGGTGAGCAATTCTCCCTGTCGAAGTGCGAAGCGCGGCAGCAGCCGTTTGACCAGAAAATTTAGGCAGGTCAGCACCACCAGCGTCACCACTACGTTGTAAATTAGCGACATCGTTGTCGGCAGTGTACTCCGGTAACGCAGATGGTTCGCCATAATAAAATAGGTATTCGGCGGAATAAGTATAATGCCAAGCAGAATCGCGCGGAAGGTGACACCGGGATGTCCAGTCTGCGGTGTTTCTTGGGGATTTGGGGAATATTTTGATGTGTTCGCCATATCTTTTTACAGTATTAGGACTTACGCATTCCGTCTTAAAGTCCCCCTGATAAGGGGGATTTAGGGGGTTTAAAGGGCGAAAATTACCGCTTTTTGCGTCTAAATACTTGATATTTGCTCAATTTGCGTAAGTCCTGAGTATATATTGGACTTGCTACAACCCTCATTTTGTAAGCGCGGTTTAATGAAGATTAAGAATTTAAACCTTCCCGACTTCCATACTTCCAATCTTCCAACCAATCTTGAAAGCAAAAACACATATTTATTGAAAATTGATTAACCGCGCGTAAACACTATTTTATCTATAATTTCAGATACGGCAAAACCTAACCAAGATCGGAAAAATCAGCACGGACAACGCACAAAACAGTCCAATATTCCACAGCCACAGATGCGTTGGATCCGCACTCAAGATTGACAATGCCACACACAGCGGACTTATCACATCTAACACCGCAATTGCGTCAAATAACGGAATCGGAACCAACGGCAGGAAGGTTAACAACAAGACCAATCCGTAACTTAAACCTTTTGCCCGCGTCGGAGGATTACGTAATGCAAAACCGATGCCGATAAGTGCAAAAAAAATGCAGCTCGCCAGTAATACCGCACCGCATTTCGCCAATTGCGAAACAGCGAAGCCACCGGTGTAACTTGAGAGCGCAAACAGTGGAAGCGTTAACCAGATACCCCACATTGCCCAAAGTACAATAGCACCCAGTTTACCTGCCAAGATTTTCCAACTTGTCAATGGTGATAACGTAAGTAAGGCTCCGTTCGCTCCATTTCCATCTATATGCCAAGCCTCGACTGCATGCCTTGGCACCCAAAATTGGGCAATGAACAGGAAAATCATACAAAGTTTATAAGCCTGTTGTCCGACATCAAGCGTTTGATTCGCATAGAATTCAACTATTCCAACGAACAGCAGCAGTGCGAATCCACATAAAATCACGAACTGCATACGTCGGTATTTGCTGATATTGGTATAGCAACGGAGTTCTTTAACGATGACGGCTAACATGTTTCTTTAACGGGATTTCAGAAATTCCCTTCCGATCGCGGATTCTTTCATGTAGGAGCGAGCTGTGCTCGCGATCTTCTGGTCGCGACTCACTGACTTCTGACAACTGAAAACCGATAACTATTTTCGTTGACACATTTTCGCAAAAGTGATATTTTCTGTACAACTGACAACTGATAGCTTCTGATAATTAAGGAGACTTCCATGTCCAAACTCAATATTGCTTTAGTTGGTGCAGGACGACGCGGCGGCGGTGCGCATCTACCCGTTATTGCGAAACTCAAAGAGGTCTATAACCTCGTCGCGATTTGCGATATAGACGAAGAAACCGCAACCCGCTACGCCAAGGAATACGGCGCGACCCCTTACACGAATGTCCGCGACCTCGTCGCCCAAGAAGAACTGCATGTCGTTGATATTACCGTGCCGGGTGTCGCCCACCACGCAATCGCATGTTTTATGGCGGATGCTGGCGTTCACATTCTCTGTGAAACCCCTATTGCTGTCACACTCCCTACAGCGGATCTGATGATTGAAAGTGCCAAGGCGAATAATGTCAAACTTGAGATAGCTGAAAACTATTATCGGGCACCACGCGAACGGTTTTTATCCGAGGTGATCCGAGCAGATGTGATCGGCGAGGTCGCTCGTATCTACCGAATCTTTTACGAAGGCGGTTATCACGGCATGAGTATGCTCCGGCTCCGTGCCGGTGGCGAACCGAAGTCAGCACTCGGTATCACCCAGACAACACCTGTAATTCCGATCATTGACAGGATGAAACGTCATCATACCAGCGAAAGGTGGAGCCTCGGGTTTATTGAGTTCGACAACAACGCAACAGCCCTTATGGTGTATTCTAACGTCATCCATGCGCGTTCCTTGGGACGCGGGCAAACCGGGATTTCGCAGATTGACGGCAGCAAAGGCACTATCGTCGGTGAAGATATCTATGTGACACCCGCCGATGAACTACAATCTGGTGCAAAAGGTATCGCTTACAAGCCGAAGCGCACCACAATTGATGTGGATGGTACTAAGGTCATTGAGAATATCTCATTGGAACTGCCAGACAAGATTGTCACTTGGGAAAACCCACTTAAGAACTACCCACTTTCCGAAGGGCAGATCGCAGTCGCAGATGAACTACTCAGTATCGCTACGGCTGTACTTAACGATTCGGAACCCGAATACGGCGCAGTGCTCGGTAGACAGGACCAAGAGATGAACATCGCAATGGGCGAGTCTGGCAAGCGCAGTAAGGAAACGATCGCCTTTCCGCTCAC
>JAPPDN010000484.1 GCA_028824575.1 Candidatus Poribacteria bacterium
ACCAGATCTTGTATATTCACAACGCCATCATTATTGACATCCGCAGTGGGAAGCATTTCCGACTTCAAATAGATTTCGCCATCCAAATCTGCCAACGTATGCCGACGTTTATCTTTTACACCACTCGACCAGCCGGAAACCGCCTGCGGAAGCTCTATCTCCTGTGCCGCGCCAGACCGATTATAGACCGCCCAGCCGTTAGTGAACTCCCGGATAAACAACCCCTCGCGATTCTCATAAAACTGCGCTTTGGTTTCATCACCACCGACCGGACGCCCCAAGTCCGCATCCCAGAAGTCATAGTGGTAATGGGTGTTTTGGTGATTGTGACGTATGCCCTGGGCATGAAGATCCGCATGACCTGGCCAAAATTCAAAAGGGTGGGGGGGATGGCCAGGGCTGCCACCCATCGTAAATACGACATAGCCATCAGAATGTGTCAGATTCATTGTCGTCCACAGACGCGTCCATTAGAGATTTCTCGGAGAATCCAGCAGTTGGTTCCGATCGCCCCTGCCTGCCAAACAGTTGATTTGCGGCTCTCGGAGATTTTCTTCAGCCCACAACAGCGTGTTCTCGATGTAAGCGAGTCCTGCGTGCGTATAACCGCCCTCATAATCTTCAGCCGTTTCCATGAAAAGCCCATTGATATATTCCGCATGCCTCGGAGGAATCGTGCGGTTGCTAGTCGTTACCTGTATCAGGAAATCATCACCGACAGCATCACGAATGCCTTGTATGATACGATCCTTTGCTCCCATGCTTTTTCATCGGTTATAGGTCCTATGCCCCCCTTACCCCAATGATCGAGTCCTGTGCCGTCAAAAATTCCGCATCTTGCAATTTCAGCAGCCTGTTGGATAATCATCTCTTGAACAGCAGGATGTGTGAAGTCTATTACTGATCCCATTTTTGAAATTTAAATCTCTTTCCCTCGGCATCTCTGACAAAATACGGCCAATCGTCTGGAAACTCGTCAAGACCCACAACATAGTAATTTATGCTTGAAAGGAGAAGAATATTTGGATTCCGAGCGCGTATCTGTTCTGTTGCTATCGAGGATACCTCAGGGTCGCCTATTAATCTCAGGTTCCCATCTGGTGTTGGTGTCCAAACCCACCCAAATGTTTGACCGCAAAAAAACAGATCGTGATACGCGATTCTCTCCTCCCACGAGAGGTCTGGCAGATTGACTATATCCCCACAGGCTTGAAAAACTGATGGGTCCGTTATATTTTCAAGGCGAGAGTGTATAGAGGGTCTTGCGATTTCACAAACAACTGGCCCGTCTATGAGAATAACATTCGGGGTAACTGTATTTCCCATATTATCCATCCAAATTTCCTGCGACAGCGATAAGATCAAGAATATTGATGACACCATCCCCGTTGATATCTGCGCGTGGTGCCTCATTTACAGGTTTACCGACATTCTTCGAGACAAGTACCAGATCTAAAATATTGATGACACCATCTCTGTTGACATCCTCTTTGGGTCCCGTCCAAATCTCGTCTTCTGGTAATGGTGCGCGTTCTTTAATCTCTATCTCAAGTCTTAGGGCTTCCGAAGGGATCTCTTCACCCTCGCTATCAGCGAGAAGACAATTACCCGGCGTGAAGACGGCTGTCCCTATTCTTTTCGCCCTAAACTTGATAGATAGCAATGTGCCGCTTCCGTTAACACTCGTTCCGTCCAACCGCAGCACATTATATCCACTGATGATCCCAGCTTCATTGTCAATAGTGCCTTCCTGAAAAAGTGTCGCTGACCCGTCTTGCGATAAGAAATTACCTTCAGTAACTTCGACGACTTCAAGGAGGTCTGCATCAAACGTAATATTACACTGCCACCCCACTAAATTGCGTATGAACTGCGCATTGATGTCAAACGTAAAGGGATTGCCGAGACCGACGCGCTCGGCGTTTGCAGAAAAAACAAATCCATTCGGCTCTATCTTGGTGTTCTTCCAGAGTTCGTCTAAAACCGAGTAATCGGTTATCGGATTATCTCGAATATTTAACCATTTCAGATTCGTTAAGTTCGCTAATGGCGAGACATCTGTGATATTGTTTTCTGCTAAAAGCAATCTCTCTAAACCTGTTAGATTTTGCAAAACAGAGACATCTGAGATATGGTTATTTAACAGATATAGCTCTCTGAGCTTCGGTGCATTCTCTAAAGAAGGGATTTCCGAAATTCCGGCACCACATAAATCTATCACTTCAATATTAGGATTTACGAATAGCGACATATCCTTAACTGGAGCATCCCATATTCGAACATTTCTCAATTTTTCTTTACCTGCCAACACTGAAAAATCAGTTATACTGTTAGGTTTTAAGAATCCTTTATCATCTTCTTGCAGCCCGGTTATAATTATGTTTTCCAATTCCGTCATTTCTGCAAGAGGTGAAAGGTCTGAGAGTGGATTAACTGCTATATCTAAAGTGCGAAGTTCGGTCAGTCCTGCAAGAGGTGAAAGATCTGAGACATTGTTATGTGGAAAATAAAGTATCACGAGATTTATCAGCCCCGCGATTGGTGAAAGATCTGAGACTTCGTTTATTTCAAACCCCAAGACTGTGAGATTTGTCGCATATTCGAGTCCGGTTAAATCTCTAATACCTTGATCAGCCAATTCATCTCCGAGGTGTCCGAGTCCTTGCATCTCTTGAATCGTAATCGGTTCATCCGCGGATTTGACCAATATTCTTGAGAGTGCTTTGCGTAGGTTCGGATCTGGTATGTAGACAACATTATCAGGATCGCTTGCGATGTCTCTTGATGGAGGTGCTATTGGTATTACTGGGTCAGGTTCCTCCACAATTGTGGGGGTATTAAGCGCGAAAACAACAGCCTTGAAATTTGATGTCCATGTATCGCGTTTGATCTCACCTGTTTCCAAAACACCAAGCCCCAGGCTCTGTAGATTGGTATTTTCCTGTATTTTTTGTAGGAAACTTCCAGTCTGTAATCCGAGGGATGCGGCGGCGTGTGCCGCATCGAGAGAAGCGTTGAATATCTCATAAAACCGAGAAATCGGTTCAATTTCACTAACCGTTTCTCCCGTTGCGGCTACAAGTGACATTTCATAAC
>JAPPDN010001017.1 GCA_028824575.1 Candidatus Poribacteria bacterium
GCAGAACGAAATTGTCTCTCAGGTTGAGAAGATTCTATCTTCCGGTGAAGCGGAATTACCTAAATTGGAAACTCGTCTCAATGATTTAGTATATCACCTCTACCAGCTTAATGATTCTCTTCGGTTTGTTGTTGAAAAAAACTTAAGGCATAATTGACGATGGGATAGGAATTTGAATTTTGAAGTTAGTGCCCTCAGAAATTGAAAAATACTCATTAAACTTTTCTCCAGAAGTAATAACAATAGAATCGACAACGAAGTTGTTGTATACGCCTTGTTCCATGAGCGCAATAACATACCGAATTTCTCGGGGGCTAATTCCCCATTTATTCCATGATGCTTTTATTGGTAATGGATCGGTTGGTAGATGTTTACCGAGATCTATTGTGTCTCGGAACTGGAATTTAACTTCAATCAATTGGTGAAGTAAATCAGGATAATTCCCTGTATCGGTTTGTTGATAAGACTGATACCCAAGGGCTTTTATAATTTCTTTTTCAAGCGTTTGACCCATACTCCTTTCTTGTCCAGTCCCCAGATTGGCAAACTCTGTTCCTACTAAAGTTCTGAGGGCTTGTGCAATCTCATTATGGGTTAGAAAGAAGGCAGGCGTTGGTGGTTGCTTGATCAAAGGGGATTCTGGGTTTTGGGACTCTTGGACGATAAATCTTGATTTTTTTTCTAAGGGATGTTGCATATATGCACTGATTTTACTATTAAGGGTCTCAATTGGACTAACAATAATTTGAGAGGATATTTCATTTCTGTAACTACGCCTAGCACTAGCTTGCCATTTAATTGTCTGAGTTCCAGTGGTATCCCATTCGGCAAGTTTGTTTCCACTCACGATGGCAGTTTTCAAGATAACCCCTTCTGGGTTGTGAAGCACAAGAAGATAGCGACAGTCTTTGTAACGGTAAGGAGACTCACTTTCTAGATTCCATTCGCCAGGTATAATGGTGTCAGAATAGGGTACATAGTTCCAAAACTGTAGATTGCGGCTTGATTGAACGAAAATATCAAACAACTGATGTATAAACTTGGGTTTAGACTGCTTTGCTTGTTTTGTTCTTAGCCCGGAAGGTCTTTGGTATCCTAGAAGTTCAATGATTTGTAACTTAGCCCACTGCGATTTTTGGACATTTGAAAGATCATGAGGGATCACTTGGTTTAAAATTGGGGTGGTAAGTTCAAGTATCTCGTCCTCTGTAAAGAGGCTGTCTTGGTTTGGAGGGCAAAAGATTAAGAAATTTTGTGGCGATAATTGGGCTTCTGCCTCTTGGATTAACGAAATTTTGGCTTCTGCATTCATTTTATGCTCCTGCTATATTTATTTTCCTACTCTCGATTCAAATAGAGTTTCTATTTTTGTGTCGAGGGTATTTTACCTTTTTGATGTTAGGCAGCGTTACGTGTTTCTATCCAAGTTGCTGCTTAAGCATGTTAAGTTATGTTTGCTTCGCTAGTTATGACTTTATGGAAGTTCCATTAACGTGTAAATATTACGTAAAACAGGAAAAAGAGGTTTCCATATCCGTCGCTTTTGTGGTAACTCGTACTATAAATATAAAAATATATAAAGAGTTTATAAGATGTCAACAGTTTAGGGCGACATTTAGTTTAGTGAAAGGAAAAAAGTGAAAAAGCCTATCTATGGATTGGTTGCTCGCGGGGTAACAAAACATTTTCACCGAACCAAGCGGACGAAGAATAAACTCCGTTTTTATCAGAAAATTCGACACCTTTTCAAGCGCGAGAAAGAGGTCATCCGCGCGGTTGACGATATTTCTCTGGAAGTTGGCATCGGCGAAATCTATGGGATTCTCGGTGCAAATGGTTCAGGAAAATCGACGCTGATTCGCCTTATTTCGACGTTACTTCTACCTGATGCTGGAAGTATTCACGTCTTCGGAGACGATGTTGTAACACATAGCCTGAAGGTAAGACAGGTCATGAACCGTGTCTCTGTTGAAGCCTCTTTCTTTAAACGGCTCTCTTCAGCAGAAAACCTCATTTATGCCGCCCGCCTCTATGGCATCACTGCCGCGGAAGCCGGGCGAAAAGCAAAACGGATTTTAGAAAAGCTCGGCTTTGATGCGGACCGGATGGACGAGGAGATGGAGCAGCTATCGCGCGGCATGCAACAAAAAGTCGCAATTGCCCGCGCGCTGCTGACAACGCCAATGCTCCTCCTGCTCGATGAACCGACAACCGGGCTTGATCCGAAGTCTAAGCGCGATGTGCAAGCCTTTATTGAGGAGATCCGTCAAGAGCGGAATGCTGTCATCGTGTTGACGACACACGATATGGTGGAAGCTGAAAAGTTGTGCGATAAGATCGCAATTATTGATAAAGGGCGGTTTATCGCGGAGGGAACTGTTGAAGAACTCATCGCTAATACGCCATCAGAGAACGGTGCACCTACGACGCTGGAAGATGTCTTTATCGCGTTGACCGGTAAACAGATTGAGGAGGACGAATAAGTAGTGCTGAGCCTTCTACGCGGAACTATGGTTTACTATGCGTTCATTGGACGCAATTTCAATCTGTTGAAGCGGTATCTGAGTTGGGAAATACTCTTTTTCAGTTATTCTATTGTCAATGCCTTAACAATCGGCTTGATTATGGTAGGGCGTGGCAGCAGTAAAGATGTGCTTTATCTTGTGATTGGCGCATTAATCTGGGGGTTCCTCTCAATTATGATGCGCGAGGTCAGCGATGCGATTACGTGGGAACGGTGGGAAGGCACGATTGAGTATACCTTTATGGCACCGATCTACCGGATCACGCATCTCGTCGGGTCTTGCTTCTTTGCGATCCTATATGGACTCTTGCGAACCGGTCTGGTATTGGCGATAATGCCGCTCTTTTTCGGTGAGCACATCGACTTAAGAAACGCGAATTGGCTGACAATGGTGGTCACTGTTGCAATCTCAAGCCTCTCTTTCATCGGTATCGGTCTAATGGCAGCGATTTTCCCCTTACTCTCGCCAGAAAAGGGGCAAGCCGCAACGGGTATCATCCAGTCGATGCTATTGTTGGTTTCCGGTATCTACTATGAAATTGAGGTGTTACCGGTATGGCTTCAGCCGAT
>JAPPDN010001030.1 GCA_028824575.1 Candidatus Poribacteria bacterium
GCCAAGCGTCTTAAGAACATTTGGGTCGGTCGGTACCGCAATATCAAAAACGTGTACACCTGCAGCACCGACGGCAACAAAAGCCGTATCCCCATCAACGACCACAGATCGCGCCTGTCCGGGTGTAGCGATCTCACCGATACGGACAGGCTGCGTCGGTTCAGCCAGCGAAAATATCTCAAATCCCCAATGACTCGCCGCATAAAGATACGCAACATCTGTCCCACTCATTACAATATCCGTATAGTCGCTGGCAAGATGGATTTGCGTCATCGGCTCCAGCTGTGTTTCCGGCTTTAGGTCTATAGGGAACAAACTCGGTTGGGTACGACTGCCAAGGGCATCCGTTACAATATCAGGCATAGTCTCCGATGTCCACTCACGCAGCGCGCCTATTTCAAAGTTTTCATGCTTATCCACAGCGATATAACTGAACGTCTGTGGCGCATCTGCTGTCACCATCAGTACAATCTCACCATTTCTTTGAAGCCCTTCGCGTCGAATGTGTCCCCTATTTTGGGTGTCAAACGGGATAGGTGCAACAACTGCCTGTCCATTAACTGGCAGGTAAAGGGTTGTGGCGTAGAGGTTTCCTGAATCCGTACCGGTCAGAGATAGGTCAAGCGTTTCGGGAAGATTTTCAAAGCGAATATAATGTGCACTCCACTGGTCGATACCAATACTATTCATCTCGCCCGGATAACTGAAGACGCGGGGCACCGCAGCCGTCACCTTTCGGTTGCGCAAGCCGGTATAACCGAGTCTCTTGTTTCGTGCCTGTGCATTCATCCAATTCGCGAGTCCCCAGTTCAGAAAGACTTCGGGGAAGCGTTCACTTCGCCCGCTACCTGCTAAAGCAGCGTCAATTCCATGTTCACCGAGAACATCCGTCCCTATGATACCACGGATGAGTTCGGGGCCCCCATACTGCTCATAGAGATAGAGCATGAGCATGAAAGCACCACCGTAATAGACATCCCATGTGTTGGCATAAGCGAGCGAGACACCCGGATCCGCGAGGTAACCGTCAACAAAAATGGTGTGTACATTGCCGTAAACTGCCCATTCCACGAAAGATGCTGTGCCTTCTTCCAACCACCGTTGATCGGTTGTCCCACCGTTTTGAAACCAATTGATGAGATGTGCGAATTCATGCGCCAGACTGCTATAAAAAGTGTGTCGGGAACGTTCTCTGAACTGGAAAATGTCCATATAGAGCATCTCACGCCGGTTACTGTTCGGTGCTGTAGGCAACTGGTCAACGGATGCGAAATAGCCACCGTATTCAAGTCCTGAGCCATTCATACCGACATCGTGCATCAGCAGCGTTATGTGATTGTCTCTGTCGAGTCCGGGTTTCCATTCCGTTCCCATCCATTTTCGGACTTCCGGGTAGATGCGTGTGTCAAATTCCTTTGCAATTGCGACCGCTTCGACATCGGTGAGCATATCACGCACCGAATGTTCGATATAGACGTAAAGATGTTCGCTTTTGGCGATACAGGTGGCTGTTACTTCTGCTTCAGGAATATGAATAAAAAATCGTTCCGTCTGTCCGATTTGAACGGGTGCAGCAGGTGCAGCGGCGACTGCTTCAGGCGGATGTTGCGCGGGGTGTTCTTGATGCAGGAGCGGTGTCCCGCACAGCCACGAATCTGCGAACACGAAGCCACTAACAACAGAAAAAATAAGATGGATTGATACTAAAAGTCGCATGGAATCTACTTACTCTCCAATGGATGCGTGTTATGTAACGTACAGGCTAATAAGACTTAATATCTATTTTACAATGATTACAGCGCAAATTCAACCGATACAACAACCCATCCAAAACTATAACGTTCAAATTATGGACAACGACATCCATAATTTGGCAGAACAACGGCTCACAGGACTGAAAACCAAAGGTGCAGCCCGATATATGCGTCAGTTAGGAATTGGCATCATATTTGCTACACTTCTCTCATCAACTTCCTAACTGTGGCAGGCTAATTTTTTGGAGGAATTCGTAAATGAAAACAAAATATGCACACTTAGCATTTGGAATCGCGTTGGTGTTAAGTAGCAATCTATTTGCTATGGATCTCAGTGCGCAAGTACCTGGCAAGCAATATACCTCCTTCCCATCACTCCGATCAGGAAACCTTGAGATTTATGTCATTGATACAGACGGTAACAATCTGCGCAACCTGACGAACCACCCAGCATCAGACCATTCCGCGACTTGGTCGCCAAACGGTCGTTCTTTCGCTTATGTATCGCATCAAGATGGTAAAGGCGAAATTTACGTGATGGATTTAAATAAAAATGAGACTCGCCGGTTGACAAACCATCCAGCGAGTGACCGTAGTCCCTCTTGGTCACCTGATGGAAAATGGATCGCTTTTGCATCCGACAGGAAAGGCGACGAGGCAGGGAATTATGATATCTACAAAATGGATGCTAACGGTGAGAATTTACAACGACTCACAAATGAAGGCAAATATAACTCAGCACCGGCATGGTCACCAGACAGTCGCTCAATTGCTTTCTATTCCATCCGGAATGACAGCGGCGATGTCTATGTCATGAACACCGAAGGAAGAAATGTAAGAAAACTTAGCTGGGGCGTAAGTCCAAGTTGGTCACCTGATGGTGAAAAGATTGCCTATGACAAACTCAAATGGAACGGTTCGAGAGGTATCTATGTCATGAATGCTAAGGGTCAAAACAGTCGGCGAGTGTCACCGCTGGAAACTTGGAGTAGAAATCCAGCGTGGTCCCCAGATGGACGCTGGATTGCCTACGAATCGGAGCTTGAAAGTCCATGGGGCAACCCGAATCGTGATGCAAACATTTACCTGATTACACCAAATGGTGGCGGAAATCCTCGCCAAATCACATACCATCAAGCAATGGATTATTCTCCAGCATGGGTCCCCTCCGGTTTCCTTGCCGTTTCTCCGACTGCGAACACCCAGACGACCCTTTGGGGGAAACTGAAACAAAACCCACATACAACGAAGTAAGGAAGCCAAATTCTGCCAATTCTCCAGAGCCATTCAGTTTTCGGTTTTTTCGGGCATTTTCGCGAAGGGATCGCGAGCA
>JAPPDN010000875.1 GCA_028824575.1 Candidatus Poribacteria bacterium
GCCTCGGATTGTAAAGGATACCTATCCGATTGGGGCAGATGAACCGCTCACAGAAAAGACATATCTCATGCTCAGCTGGTTCATCGGGGATGCTACTAACGTCCAAGAGGTCGTCTTGGGGCAGATTTTGAGCCTCATTCTGATGGGTAATGAAGCCGCACCGCTCCGTAAGGCGATTATTGATTCCAAACTCGGTACCGACATTGCTTCCGCCAGTGCGAGTTCTATCGGTCCCACAGCTATTTTTTATGTCGCTCTTAAAGGAAGTGAACCCGATCGCATTGAAGCATTCACCCAATTGGTCACCGATACCCTAATACAGATTGCGGATTCAGCGATTGATAGCGAAAAGGTAGAAGCGGCGTTTCAACAATTGACCTATCACTACCAAGAAGTTGCCTCAATGTTCCCGCTCCGTATGCTCTATCGCGTCATCAATGGCTGGATCTATGAAAAAGAGTCGGACACGTTCCTAAAGATCAGAGAGACGTTCGCTGATGTTCATCAACAGTGGCTGGAAAATCCATCAATTTTCAGCGACTTCATCCGCGAAAACTTCATTGAGAATCCACATCGCTTGACCAATATCCTATCTCCTGATCGGGATATGCAGACGAAAATGGATGCGGAACTCGTCGAACGGATGAAGGAAACCCGAGCACAACTGACGGATGAAGAAGTACAGCGGATTGCCGCGGATGCCGCTGAACTCGAACGTCTTAATGGTGTGCCGAACCCACCAGAGGCTCTCGCGAAGCTGCCGCAGCTCCAAGTTAGCGATCTCCCCGAAAAACCGAAACATATCCCCACAACCGTTGAAAACGTCGGTGGGCAGGATCTGCTGCACAACGATGTTTTTGCCAACGGTATTAACTATCTTGTGCTGAATTTCAATTTACAAGGGTTACCGCAGCACCTCTGGGCTTACATACCCAGATACGCTGACGCTATTAGCAAACTCGGTGCCGCTGATATGAGTTATGAAGAGATGGCACAGCGAACATCGTCCGTCACCGGCGGCATTGGATGCTCACCGTGGTTTTCTACACACGCGCTTGATCCGAATCGCTCTATGCAGAGCATGTCGTTTAACCTTAAAGCACTTGATGGGAAAATGGATGCCGCACTGGATGTCCTCCACGATCTGATTTTCGCTGTGAACCCGCGCGATACCGAACGCCTCCAGGATGTGCTAACGCAAGCCGTCGCAGAATATCAGACAGAGATGATTCATGACGGTTCGAGTACGGCGATTCATCACGCTTCACGTGGACTCTCATCGAACGCGCATCTCGCTGAAATCATCTACGGTCTGCCACAGCTCCGCAGCAGCGAAAAACTTCTCAACGGTTTTGACGAACTTAATGCCGACCTTATGGGTCACATAGAAGAGATACGCGATTTCCTGTTGACACGTGGACGGGTGACCGCCAGCTTTACGGGTTCAGATACCGCTTTTGAAACAACGCGAACCAAACTCGGTGCGTGGCTCGGCGCGATGCGGGACGAGCCTGTTGCTTCTGAATTGATTGCGTTCCAGCAGTTTGAGACACCACCGAGAGAAGGATTGGCGGGTCCCATTCAGATTGCGCACTGCGCGCACGTAATGCCAGCACCGCACTATTCGCACCCGGATTCAACGCTGCTGACGATCGGGGCGCATCTCATTCGGCTCGATTACATACTGAGTGAAATCCGTTTTAAAGGCAATGCTTACGGGGCGAGGTTCTCCTACAGCCCTTCCGAAGCGGTCCTGTGTCAATCCTCATTCCGGGATCCGCACGTCGCTCGCACGATTAACGTCTTTGAGCAGACTGTTGATTACGTTAAACAGGTGGAATGGACGCAGGTAGATATAGACCGTGCGATTATCGCTACGGCGAAAGATGGTGAGAAACCGATCCGTCCGAGCCAGGCCGCAAGCGGTGCCCTCGGTCAACACCTCGTCGGGCAGACGCGCGAGATGCGGGAGGAACACTACGCACAACTCCGTCAAGCAACCCCGGCTGAGGTCAAACGGGCACTCCTTCAACTTTTGGAGGAAAACGCGGATAAAGCCGCGGTCTGTGCCGTTTCCAGTCGCGAAAAACTGGAAGCAGCGAACAGTGAACTGGCACAACCTCTTGTTATTGAGGATATTTTAACCTAACCTGTATAGACATGCACGCTTTCATCGGTAGGGGTGAAACCCCTACCCTCATAATAAAATAGAAAGGGATTGAAGATGAAAAGAATTGCAATTTTGACAATATGTCTCTTCGCATTAGCGACGGTTGCGGCAATTGCAGCACAACCGGAGGGTTTTGAGAAAAACTGGCATCACTGGCGTGGACCCCACGCGACAGGCGCTGCTCTTGATGCAAATCCGCCTACGACATGGGATGAAACTGAAAACATCCGATGGAAAGTGGCTATTCCCGGTACTGGACACGCCACACCAATCGTTTGGGAAGACAAAATTTTCATACAAACCGCAATCAAAGGCGAAGCACCTCCAAAAGAACCAGAAGAAAAAGATGATGACAATCCATTCAGTGGATTCTTTCAAGAGAGACGCGGACGCGGTGGTGTTACAGACGTGTACAAATTCGACCTTATCGCGCTTGACCGCAGCAATGGAGACATCCTCTGGCAGAAAACACTCCGCGAGATACAACCGCACGAAGGCACACACCAAGATGCCACTTACGCATCAAATTCGCCTGTAACCGATGGCGAATACGTCTACGCCTACTTCGGTTCACGCGGACTCTACTGTGTTGACATGATGGGGAATGTGAAGTGGGAAAAAGACATCGGCACAATGTATAAGCGTAATACATTCGGTGAAGGCAGCTGCCCTGCACTCTACGAAAATACACTCGTTATTTTGCAAGATCACGAGCGTGCTTCTTTCATCACTGCCCTTGACAAACGCACAGGCGATGTCCTCTGGAAGACCGACCGCGATGAAAGAACGACCTGGTCTTCGCCGATTATTGTTGAGTCCGATGGGAGAGCACAGGTGGTTACGACAGGCACAAACCGTGTCCGCAGTTACGATTTGGCAACCGGCGAACTTTTATGGGACGGCGATGGGTTGACC
>JAPPDN010001014.1 GCA_028824575.1 Candidatus Poribacteria bacterium
GCGGAACAGCAGAAGGTTTTGCGTGAAACCGCGGACGCGTATCAGAGCGATCTAATTCAGAATATTCGCAAAGACAATGACAGGGCACTTGAGGCACTCCAAAAGAAGGCGGGCATTCAGGTGGTTGAATTTGAGGGAGACTCCCGAGAAGCGTGGGATGCCATCGCAGCGGAAACCCACAACGCGCTCGTCGGTGAGATTTACTCGCAAGCCTTTCTTGACAAGATTAACGCCCTCTTGGAAGAGCACCGAAAAAGCAAATAGATAGCACTGACGCAATGCGTTAGCAACCTTTCTCAGATGGCGCGCTCCCAAAGCGCGCCTATCAAATTTGTCTAAGTCCTGCGATAACCGATAACTGACAACGGAATGCCTCTGGTTGGACGTGAAATTCATTTGTCTTTTTTCCGAGTGTATGGTATCATATCCCTTTGAAGATTGAGGAGGGATTCAAAATTCGTGGCATCTATTAACGACATCGCAAATGAGTTTATCCGAGAAGAGATTGAAGAGTTCTTGGAAGAGCCTGATGAGATAGCACTTGCCATTGACACGTTCGCGCAAGCAACACCCGCTATGCAAGACATCGCTGCTGCGCTGATTGACGGTGATCATCATACTGTCGATGAATTAACAGAGGCAGCATTGGAAGAAGGCACAGAAGCGTTAGAAATTATGGATGATGGTCTCATCGCTGGGATGGGCATCGTCGGTATCAAGTTCAGAGAGAACTTCATCTTTGTGCCAGAAGTCCTTGCATGCGCGCGCGCAATGAAAGCAGGGATGGCATATATTGAACCGATCCTCTCCGAATCAGGTATTGAACCGATTGGCACAGTGATTATGGGAACCGTCAAAGGCGACCTGCACGACATCGGCAAGAATCTTTGCATTATGATGTTACGCGGCGCTGGTTTCGTGGTACACGATTTGGGTGTTGATACTTCTGAAGATGAATTCATTGAAGCCGTTGAGGAATATGAAGCACCGATTTTGGGGATGTCAGCACTCCTGACGACAACAATGCCGAACATGGGAAAAACAATTGATGCCTTCATTGACGAGGACCTACGGGAAGAGGTAAAGATTATGGTGGGTGGCGCGCCAGTCACGCAGACATTCGCAGACGACATGGGGGCTGATGGATACGGGAAAGATGCCCTCGCCTGTGTCGCCTTAGCCAAACAGTTTCTTCTTGAAGAACCTGAGGAGTGGTAAGGGGAACGGTTATCGGTTTTAAGGGTTGTCGAATTAAAAAGGTTTTGGGTAAACCGTGCCTTTCTTTAACTGAAGACCGAAAACTGATAACTGATAACCAATAAACATGAAAAAAATAGATAAAGCGGAGTATGAGAAACGCCTCAATAAAATTACACAAATCTTTGAAGGGTTGGTTGTTCACGCCGATGAACAGGCAACTTATCGGTGCCCGTACAAAAATCGCTTTGACCACTGCACGGCGCAGTTTGGCTGTCGAAACCAGCGGAAAATCGATGAAGGGACGGGGCTTCTCTGCGTTGGAGACGATAAGTTAGATTATCGCAGTGCTTGGGAAACTGACGCACCTGACGGGACATCGGAATCACAAGGCACGATCACATGTGACGGAAAGGTCTATCAACTCACTCCCGGAAAAACCGTTTTTGACTACGCTGATGATTTAACCGTCCAAGTACCCACCTCTTGCTTCCGAACCGGGCAGTGCCACGAATGTATCGTTGAGATTAAACGCGGAATGGACAGCCTCCAACCCCCTAATGAAGCCGAAGCCTTCCTGCGAGATAACTACCGCCTCGCTTGCCAAGCGGTCGTGCTTGATGTTGATAAAGACATTGAGTTTACGCCACTCCGACGCACACCGAGGATCCTTACACATACCGTTACAAATGACGATGAAGCACTGGAACTCAACCCACGGGTTACCCATAGTAATGGCGTTGTCTATTACAAGGACGAACCTGTTGACCGTTACCGTGGACATCTCTATGGACTCGCCATAGACATCGGGACAACGACAGTGGTAGCGAATCTGGTGGATTTGGAGAGCGGAAAAACAGTCTCTGTCAGTTCCTTTGAAAACCCACAGCGTTTCGGGGGCAGCGATATCATGAACCGCATCAGTTATGACGGTGAATTTCAGGGTGAACTGCGCCGCTCGCTCATCGCCGCGTTAAACAGTGAGATCATGGAGATGTGTGACCGACACAACTTCGTCCGACAGGAAATATATGAAGTCGTCATTGTCGGGAACACAACAATGCGCGATATTTTCTTCAAGCAGGATGTCCAGAGCATCGGACAAAAACCGTATAAATCCCTGATTGAGCATGAATATCGGGACGGCATCCGTTCAACCACTTCGCTTACGGAAAAGACGCGCCGCTTAGGCATCCGTGCGAATCCGAAAGCGATGGTGTACAGCCTACCGTTGATTGCCAGCCATGTCGGCGCAGATGTCGCCGCGGATTTAATCGCAGTTGACATTGCCTCCCAGGATGAAGTCATCATGTTGGTTGATGTCGGGACTAATACAGAGGTGGTCGTCGGAAATGCAAATCGGATGGTAGCCGCATCGTGTCCTGCCGGTCCAGCGTTTGAAGGTGGTGGTATTGAGTACGGGATGCCTGCTTACCCAGGTGCGATTGAGTCTGTGAAATGGAATGGCAGCGAATTCAGTTATAAGACGATTGATGCAGAGACACCGCAAGGTTTATGCGGTTCTGGGCTGATTTCACTCCTTGCGGAGTTGCGACGGAACGACCAGATGAGTCCGAAAGGCGTTTTTGCAGAAAGGAAGCAACGTATTATACCGCTTTTGCCGGAACACGGTATTACCTTCTCACGCGAGGATGCGAGTAATCTTGCGCAAGCAAAGGCAGCCAATTACTGCGGACAGTATATTGTCCTGCGACATTTCGGTTGCGCGCCTGAAAACATCACAAAACTCTTTTTGGCAGGCGGTTTTGCTAATTATGTTAACTTACAGGATGCAATTGAAATCGGATTCCTCGCACCTGTTCCAGAAGTAAATGTAGTCAAAATCGGCAACGCAGCAGTAGCAGGCGCGACGGCTGTCCTCCT
>JAPPDN010000368.1:0-284 GCA_028824575.1 Candidatus Poribacteria bacterium
TGTTCACAGTATCTCGCGAAAACGCCGCGAGGTTTTAACAGCAAAAGGCTATACCGTGCTAATGACACGCAAGACCGATCATCTTATTCCACTCAAAAAACGTACCGAATTCGCGACGCAACGTAAAGCAGATCTTTTTCTCAGTATCCATGCCAATGCAGCTGAAAGTTCGAGAGCCAACGGCATCGAAACCTACTATCTGGATGTAACCAGTACGGACAAAGCCTAAGAAAAAATCGCAGCACGGGAAAATAGAAACTCCGGCGACAGCATCCAAGAATTAG
>JAPPDN010000368.1:294-3079 GCA_028824575.1 Candidatus Poribacteria bacterium
TTCAAGACACATTACGACAGAATTTTCATCATGCTACAGCATCCAAGAATTGGAAACATTGTTGGCGGGATTGATACAGGAAAGCAAAAGTGAGGATAGCAAACGCTTGGCAAGGCATGTACAGGATGCATTGGTCCAGAACACAGGCGCGGCTGATCGTGGGGTCAAACATGCTCGCTTTGTCGTCTTAATAGGAACAAAGGTGCCTGCTATTCTCATTGAGACCGGGTTTGTGTCGAATCCAGTGGAAGGACGGAAACTTACAACGTCGGCGTATCAGCATAAAATCGCCACCGCTATTGCACAAGGTGTTGATAAATTTTTAGGGAAGACTGGTGAAACGCCTTTTGTTAAAACTCAAGTCCCAAAATTTTCCGCTAAAAGTACTGTAAGGAAATAGATGATGTTTTTTCTTCGACTTGCAAATCAGCGTCTACCCTACGCAGCCCCAATAGTTATTCTGGTGTGCCTGTTACTCTGGTGTGTCGGTGGGTTCAACCTCGCTGCAGCGCAGCGGGCAGAGATCGCAATTGTCTTACCGAAAGCCACGCCGCAGGTATCAGCAGGTGATGTTCAATATGCTCGTTCTGTCGCTAAAAGATTCAACCGGCTGCTCAACGGCATCGGATTAACCGCTGCCACGCTTGAAGAGGCATCGCTCTCTGAAACACAACTCAAATCCCGGCGATTGATTGTTCTTCCACTGAACCCTGTGATCACAGCGCAAACTGCGAACTTATTAAAAGGTTTCGTAGCAAGTGGTGGTAAACTGTTTGTAACCTATACTTTACCCGATGCAGTGGCACCGCTCCTCGGTTTGCGTCAAACAAATTGGCTACGGCAAGAGGCACCTGGGCATTTTGCTTCAATTCAGCTGAACGCTCCTGATATACCTGATATGCCAGCATCTATCAGGCAAGCATCTTGGAACATTACAGTGGCAGAACCGACAACACCCGATACGAAAATTATCGGGTACTGGCACAATGCCAAAGGTGAGTCTACTGATTTACCGGCGCTATCTGTAGGGAAGGCAGGGATCTTCTTCAGTCATATTTTCCTTCCAGACGATATCCCGCGCAAGATGCAGATGCTCGCTGCGCTCTTAGGACATCTCGTTCCAGAATTTCGGCGTACGATTGCTGAACAAGTTATAGGGGCGATGACGACTATTGGACACACCAAAGATTTCGCTGCACTAAAGCAATTTGTTCAGCAGAGCAATATCCCTGAAGCGAATCAAGCATTGGCAGCTGGAACAGATTCGATGAATCGGGCGCGCACTGCGTATGATACCGGGGTTTACAATACAGCAATAACGATCGCTCGCGAGTCGCGCAGAATTCTCAAAAGCCTATTTCCTATCGCACATCAGTGTTGAAACTGAAGGGCGCGCCGTATGGAATCACTCTGGACTTGGTGCCTATCCCGGAGATTGGGAACGGTCTGCCAAGGAATTAGCGTCTGCAGGGGTTAACATAATTCTGCCAAACATGGCGTGGGCAGGGGTCGCACATTATCCGAGTAAAATCTTGCCACAGAGCAAAACTTATACGCAATACGGCGATCAGATTGCGCAGTGCGTTGAAGCCGCACACAAGCACGGCATAGAAGTTCATGTGTGGAAAATCACGTGGAATTTGGAAGGCGCGCCGAAAGAATTCGTCGAAAAAATACGGGAAGCAGGACGTACCCAAGTCTCCGCAACGGGGCAACCCCTCAATTGGCTCTGCCCCTCACATCCAAAAAATGTGCTTCTGGAATTGGATAGCATCCTTGAAATCGTGACAAATTACGATATAGACGGCATCCATCTTGATTATATCCGTTATCCGGGAAGCCATGCCTGCTACTGTCAGGGCTGCCGCGAGAGATTCGTGCTGGCAACGCGGCTGCAGATTGATAAATGGCCCGCCGCAGTCTTGCCAAAAACGGGTACACATAGCGAAAAGTATACCGAGTGGCGTGTACAACAGATCACACGCTTGGTCCGTCTGCTCCACAAACGCGCGCGCGAAGTTGACCCTGAAGTCAAAATTTCTGCTGCCGTCTTTGGCTGGTATCCCGGATGTGTCACTTCTATCGGACAGGATTGGATCGCATGGGCGAAGGCGGGTTATGTCGATTTCGTATGTCCGATGAACTATACGGAAGACTCCGGCTATTTCACGGAGTTGTTAACCAATCAACTCGCTCTTATGCCTAAAGGCGTTGCCATCTACCCGGGTATCGGGGCGACTGCTTCTAATTCGCTACTGACATCAGATGCAGTCGTTGAGCAGATTTACTTGTCGCGTAACTTAGGAGCTTCGGGGTGGACAATTTTCGACTATTCCTTTGACATTTCCGAGACTGTATTGCCAGCACTCACTCTGGGAACCACGAAGCGCAAAGCAAAACCGCCACATTGATAAGTCCCGTAGGTGTTTTTGCTTGGGGTGTTTTTGCGTATTTCTGCGTATTGATAGGGGTATTTGCTTGGGTGTTTCTGCGTGTTTCTGCGTATTTCTGCTCACACCTATAGCGCGGTTTGCAACTGCACCGGATCTTAACCAAACCTCGCGTCTCCAAAGCCTGTCTTTAGTCCCATAGAAACAGCCAAGTTATACCAGCGCAATTTATCGTGTGTTAAATTCACTCGTCCGACGTAATTCTTTGAGTGCCTCGCCTGAAAAATCCGCTTGAATATCCCAGAAAAATCGGGTAAACTAAATAAGAAAGAGCGTATCTGATCAATTAATCAAAGCCGCGGTGAACAGCAAAAGGAGATGTTGATTAATGGCAC
>JAPPDN010000234.1:0-320 GCA_028824575.1 Candidatus Poribacteria bacterium
CTCCACTTGGTCTCATCCGCCTGCGTGTCTATCTCAGAACGACTGTATTCGACGTATGTATTCTGCTCTTTCATAGGTATTCGCCTTTCTGGAGGAAATGATATGGATGCATGCGTTGCGCCGTGTATAGACAACACGAAGAATCCGTCCTTCACTTCGGCCCAATGCAAGCATCCGCTTTTCGCCACAGTCTCTACGGGTGTCTTCTTTTTCCAGGCGCGGACCATCAAAGATTTTCGCTGCTCTGGAAAAACTGATATGGTGTTTTGCAATGTTGGTCCGGTTTTTTCTTGCATCCCAAGAAAATCGTTGTTGTATTG
>JAPPDN010000234.1:330-3074 GCA_028824575.1 Candidatus Poribacteria bacterium
ATTGACATACTCCGAAGTGCACAAAAACATTTTCAATCCACTTACGAGGACAGGCGCAATGCGCTATGAATTGCGCGACTACGAACCATAGGGTAACCTTTGAGAAATAGACCTCCTTCTAAGGTATCTGTTTGTAGGAAGGAAACTCTTTATCGCCTATCTGCGTAAGTTCGACTTAATATAAAATTAGAAAGGCCCCGGTCTATTTTTATTTTCGCGGAACGCGCGGATCACTCGTCGCAGTCGGCGAACGAAAATCACACCAAGCACGATGATTATTGGGTACTGCAAAAAACTCAGCACTTTCAACAAGGTCGGTGAGAGTTCTATTTTTTCAGCAGATGCCATCCAGATAGGTAACAACAGCACCGCCGACAGAAGTAATATCACGCCTTCCAAAATTTCTGATTTTTTCATACGTATCCCTCACAAGGCGAAAACACCTAAAGTCTCCTTAAAAACCAACGAGGTTTAAAACCTCGTTAGCAAAGACAATAGATAAAGATAAAGGCACGTTACGACAATTGGAGAAACAATACTAAGTTCCCATTTCCCACGAGTTGAGATATTTCTCCTGTTCTGCTGTGAGTGTGTCAATCTCAACACCGAACGCTTTTAATTTGAGTTGTGCAACCGTCTCGTCAATGGATTCAGGAACATCGTATACGCGATTTTCAAGTTGGTCACCGTTTTTAGCAATGTACTCAAGAGACAGTGCCTGGTTGGCGAAACTCATATCCATGACACTCGCTGGATGTCCCTCGGCGGCAGCAAGGTTTACCAACCTACCTTCACCCACAAGGTAAAGTTTCTTACCACCTTCAAGGGTATATACATCTACATAAGGACGTGCTTTTCCTGTATCAACGCTCAATTCCTCAAGCGCGGGAATATCAATCTCAACGTTGAAATGACCAGAATTCGCAATAATTGCGCCATCCTTCATCGCTTCAAAATGTTCCTTACGCAAGACATGAATATCTCCCGTGAGCGTCACAAGAAGATCCGCCTCCTGAACCGCTTTCTGCATCGGCATCACTCGGAATCCATCCATAACTGCTTCTAACGCTTTTAAGGCGGTAACCTCGGTTACGATAACATTCGCACCTAAACCGCGCGCGCGACTTGCGACACCTCTGCCGCACCACCCATAACCCGCGACAACAACCGTTGTTCCGGCAATCAGTAGGTTCGTCGCCCTGATGATACCATCCAATGTACTTTGCCCAGTGCCGTATCGGTTATCAAAAAAATGTTTTGTCTGTGCGTCGTTCACCGCGATAATCGGGTATCTTAGCACGCCTTCACTTGCCATGCTCCTCAGTCGGATAACACCGGTCGTTGTCTCTTCCGTTCCCGCAACGACTTGCTCAACTAAAGCCGGGTTTGTATCTTCAGAATGAAGCCTTGAAACGAGATCCGCACCGTCATCCATAGTGATGGTAGGTTGTAAATCGAGCGTAGCATCAATGTGTTTGTAATAGGTTTCTGTATCTTCGCCGTTAATAGCAAAAACGCCGATCTCTTCGTCAACGACAAGAGATGCGGCGACATCGTCCTGTGTGCTGAGCGGGTTCGAGGCACAGACAACGGCTTCGGCACCGCCTGCTTTCAATGTTTTCATCAAGTTTGCAGTTTCAGTCGTGACGTGCAGACATGCAGCAACCCGCAACCCTTCTAAAGGCCGTTCATTTTGGAATCGCGCACGGATGGAATCTAAAACGGGCATAAACCGATTTGCCCAATCAATGCGTTGTTTACCATCTGATGCGAGTTCTGTTGTTTTGATATCGTAGTTCATTAATTTCCTTGTGTTCACCGGTAGCCTTGAATGGATTCAATCTACCGGAGTTTTTCTATGTAATCGGTCTCTTCCCAAGTAAAACCGGGTTCCTCGCGCCCAAAATGTCCATACGCGGCCGTATTCTGATAGATTGGCTGGCGCAATTTCAACCGTTCAATAATACCCGCCGGGGTCAAGTCAAAGTGCGCGTTGACCAGTTTCGTGAGGGCTTCTTCATTACCCGTGCCAAACGTGTCTACCATAATAGAAATAGGGTCTCTTCTGCCAATTGCATAAGAGATCTGAATTTCACACCGTTCTGCGAGTCCCGCTGCAACGAGATTTTTGGCGACGTGTCGTGCTGCATAAGTTGCGCTCCGGTCTACTTTGGTCGGATCTTTTCCTGAGAGTGCGCCTCCGCCGTGGCGTCCCATACCGCCATACGTATCAACTATAATCTTTCTGCCTGTTAACCCGGCATCTCCTTGTGGTCCACCAGTCACAAAACGTCCGGTTGGGTTGATATGATATTTGATATCTGGAGATTGGAGGCTTTTAGGAATAATTTTTTTAATGACCTCTTCAATAATTGCTTCTCGCAACTCAGTATCCGCAACATCCGGATCGTGCTGAGAGGAGATAACAACTGTGGTCACTGTTTTAGGTTTGTTGTCAACATATTCAACAGTTACCTGAGATTTTCCATCGGGACGGATAAAGGAAAGGGTGCCATCTTTACGAACCTTTGCCAACTGTCGCACCAATTGATGGGCGAGGGTAATCGGTAGCGGCATCAATTCTGGGGTTTCGGTGCACGCATATCCAAACATTAACCCTTGGTCTCCAGCACCGCCGGGATTCACCCCCATTGCGATATCGGGAGACTGTTTATCAATGATACTCAATACAGCACTTCGTTCGGCATCACAACCGTATTCCCCACCAGTATAACCCACACCGG